>WSMP01000101.1 GCA_013316495.1 Angelakisella sp. | reverse complement strand
TCCCCAGGCGCAGGGGGCCGATGGCGGTGCGTTTAAGGCGGGCAACGGTGAGGCCCACCGCCTCGCACATCCGGCGCACCTGGCGGTTTTTCCCCTGGGTGATGGTGATCTGCACCACCGCGCGGTCGGGGAATTTATCCAGCACCAGGACGGTGGCGGGGGCGGTAAGCTCCGGCTTCCCCTCCTCCCCAATATCCACCCCTGCGGAGAGGGCGATGCACTGCTCCTCGGTGATGCCGGGGCCTATCTCCCCCACTCCCGCCGGGATGGGCGGGGTGGGGTTCAGGGTTATCCCCTGGCCGTTTTGGAGGGCCTCCACCTGCTGCGCCACCAGCTCCCCCGTCACCTGGGAGGTGCGCTGTCCATCAATGCGGGTAAGGGCAAAACCGGCGGCCACCCCGGCAGCGGCGGGGGTGGCGGCGCGCTCCGCCAGCTTCCCCTGGCGCAGGCGGAAATCGTGCTCCCGTCTATCCCAATCGTCCTGGGAGCAGCCGATGATTTTAAGGTAATCATTATAGTCCCCAAAGGCGGCGGCGGGGGCCCGCAGCCGCAGGCACTGGACGGCGGCGTCCAGCTCCCGGTAGTCCATCATGTCGGTGATTTGGCTCTTCTGCCGGTGGTCCACGATGAGCAGCTGGGTGATATGCCGGTTGCCGCCGCCGCTGCGGTAATGAATCTCGTGGCGGCGGTACACCCCCCGGATGTTGGGGATATAGCTGGCCTCATCCCCCAGCACCCACTCCCGGCCGATGCCCACCTTCTCGAACCAATTGGCCCCGGCGGCCAGGTCCCGGTCCACCATGGCAAAGAGCTCCTGCCAGTCAGGGGCCTCCTCCGGCCGGGGGAGCTGGGCGCAGATGGAGCGGGCTAGGGTGCTTTTCCCCGGCTGGAGGGAATCCCGCAGGGAGGTAAAGCACTCCCAGGCCCCCGCCGCCGTAAAACCGGCGCAGAGCAGCCATCCGGCCCCCATCTTGATGTACTCCATGTAGTCCCAGCCGGTTTTGTCCTCCCCCAGCTGTGTAAAGCCATAGACCCCCATGCACAGTCCCAGGAAGAGGAAAAGCAGCCCCCACAGGGCGTTGGCGGCGCGGCCCTTGGCCCTTTCCAGGCAATAGGCGGCCTGGACCCCTTCGGTGTTTCGATTGGTTGTCATCTGCATACGCGCACGCCTCCCGCACCGGCCCCGGCCATTTCCGCCGGGCGCCGGGATATTGATTTTATTATAGTACGGGCTGGCAGATTTTTCAATATCTATGTAAGCAGCAATCCCTCTCCTTTGGGTTTTGGCCCTCCGGCGGGGCGGCGGGGGCCTCCCCCAGCAGCATAGCGATTCGCCTTTCCACCTCGCGGTAGCCGTTCGGGTCCCGGATGCGGAGCCATTCCAGCTTCAGGGCAACGCCCCTGGTCTCCTCCCATTTTCCGGCGTCCATCTTGCCCCTCTCCCCTCTTTTGTGATTTCTTGGAAATCATTTTATCATTCTTTGTAACAAAAAGCAAGGTGTTTTGGGCTTCCATGTTTACTTTGAAAGCAAAATCCTGTATAATGTCTGCAAGCGGCCATTATACAGGATTTATAGTGCTCTTTATCACTTTGGAAGTGGGGTGACGGTTCTTTTGGAGATCCACGAAAGGCTCCAGCAGCTTCGGGGAGAGCTGGGGCTTACCACCCGCAGCTTTGGCGCTGGCATCCATCTTTCCGGCAGCGCCATCTCCAACATGGAAAACGGGCTGCGAAGCATCACCCGCCGCACCGTTGGGGATATCTGCCGCCAGTACCATGTAAACCCCGGATGGCTGCTGGAGGGGGCTGGGGAAATGTTTGCCGACCCCACCGACGGCTTGGACCTCAGCGAGGAGGTGCGGCACCTGGCCGCCCAGTACAGCCGCCTGGGGGACAGCGACCGGGAGCTTATCCGCCGCCTTATCGACTCCCTGGCGGAAAAGCTGAAGTAGAACCGCACAAATTCAGTCTCTATTTTTTTGGGGGGATTTACTATGACCAACATCCTCTTTGTCTGCCTGGGGAACATCTGCCGCAGCCCCATGGCGGAGTTCGTCTTCCGGGACCTGGTGCAGAAGCAGGGGCTGGGGGAGCGGTTCCATGTGGCCTCCGCCGCCACCAGCACCGAGGAGCTGGGCAACCCGGTCCATCCCGGCACCCGGCGGCGGCTGGCCCAGGAGGGCATCTCTACCTGGGGAAAGACGGCGGTGCAGCTTTGCCGCCGGGACTACCAGAAATACCACTGGCTCATCGGCATGGAGCAGCGCAACGTCTCCGGAATGCTGCGCATCCTGGGGGGCGACCCGGAGGGCAAGGTGCGCCGCCTCCTGGACTTCACCCCCTCCCCCAGGGACATCGCCGACCCCTGGTACACCGGGGATTTTAACCGCACCTACGACGACATCCTGGAAGGGTGCCAGGGACTGCTGGACTACCTGCTGGAGGAGGAAGCGCCCCTATCCCGGAACTGATTCTGATAAAATAGCGGCACATCAAAAGAGCCTGCTCAAAATCTCCTGCCTTTCTGGCCGATTGGGAAATCTTGAACAGGCTCTGTCTTCTTAAGTAAAAGCTATTCACGGTTCAAAAAGGAGCCACCCATAATCCTGCCTGCCATCCACCACATAGTCAATATAAACTGTGTCATTCACCATTTGATAGATCAGCAGATAGCGCTTTCCGATCACAAGCTGCCGGTATTTATTGGGGGGAATAAATTCACCCGTCAGGTATTTTCCACGGTGCGGCATTTGGGACAGAGAACCGACCGCTTTTTGGAAAGCGTCAATCAGGCGTTCCGCCGCTTCCGGGCTGATTCCGGCTAAAAAACCGGCGTGGGAAACCATCATCTCGGCTGCCCGCTGGGAAACAATGACCTGATATTCTTTATTGGACATCCTTTCGTCCCTCAACCGTATGGCGCATCATTTTTACCACTTCGTCCACCGAATAACCGGTTTCTCCCCGCAGGCGGCCTTCCTCCACGGCCAGAAGCTCTTCCCGCAGCTTCAGCATCTTTTCCCGGCGGTCAAAGGCTCCAATATCCATCACCACCAGGTCGCTTTCGCCGTCCTTGGTGAGATAAACCGGCTCTCCGCTTCTTTTGCAAAGCTCCGCAATCTCATCGTAATTCTGCCGGATGGCGGCAGAGGGCCGAATCGTCATAGGCGTAGTCCTCCTTTTGGCAGTCAGCCCTTCTCCTGGCGGATGAGGATGCGCACCGCCTCCACCGCCGCCTGGATGGCCTTGGTGGTGTCGTGGCACTCCGGGTTGGAAAGGCCCTGGCGCTTTCTTTCCTGGTTCCAGCAGACGTTCAGGACGCACCCCGCCCGCATCCCCAGCACCGAGGAAACGATGAAGAGGGCGGAGCTTTCCATCTCCGAAGCCAGGCACCCGGCCATAATCCAGGAGCGCCATTTGCTCATCATTTCCTCCCCCATGGGCATCCGCTCCGGGCTGTGCTGGCCGTAGAAGGAATCCTTGCACTGCACCACGCCGCAGTGGGTGGGGACCCCCAGGGCCTTCCCCGCCGCCACCAGGGCGTTGGTCACTTCAATGTTGGAGACCGCCGGGAACTCGATGGGGACATACTCCTTGCTGGTGCCCTCCATGCGGATGGCGGCGTTGGCCACCACCAGGTCGCCCCCCATCACCGGGGTAGCCATCCCCCCGCAGGTGCCGATGCGGATAAGGGTGCGCACCCCGGTCTGGTACAGCTCCTCCACCCCAATGGCGGTGGAGGGCCCTCCCATGCCGGTGGACATGACCAGCACCTTCTCCCCCTCCAGCTCCCCCAGCCAGGTGGTGTACTCCCGGTTCTGGCAGAGGAAACGGGGGTTTTCCAGGAAGGCGGCAATCTTGTCCACCCGTCCGGGGTCCCCCGGCAGGATGGCGTATCTTGCCCCGTGGGTATCGTCAAAGCCAACGTGATACATCTTTTCCATGGTGCTGCTCCTTTCTAAACTCCGTAGTGAATCATATACTTCCCCCGGCGGATAGCCTCCCGGATAAGGCGGGAAAGCTCCACCAGCTGCTCATCGGTTTGGATCCGCCGGTCGGATAGAACAATCTCCTCCAGGGCCGGCAGGGCGGAGATATCCTCCACAATGCCAAAGCCATGCACACAGGGCATTCTACCCCTCCTTGGAGGCGGAACCGCCCGCCTTTACCAGCAGGTCCTGCTTCATCTGCCACAGCTTGGGGGAAAGGTCCACGTAGTACCGGTGGGGGTACTCGAACCGCAGGCTCTCGTCCCACAGGGTGTCCAGCTGGGCCTTGCAGTAATCCCGCACCTCCGAAAGGGGCGGGCACTGGTAGCAGCAGCGGCCCTTGTCAAAGACCTGGACCAGCAGCTCCCGCGCGGTGTAGCTGTACACCGTCTTGCGCTTCCAGACGGCGTGGGGGTCGAAGATGGTGATATCCTGGCTGTCGTCCACCGGGGGTTCCTCCCGCAGGGCGATGTAATCGGCCAGGGCCTTGCCGTTTTCCCGGCTGTAAAACCGCCACAGCCGCTTGAAGCCGGGGGTGGTGATCTTCTCCACCGTCTCGCTGATTTTAATGCGGGGGGCCCAGCCGCCGGGCTGCCCCACGGCGCAGAGCTTATACACCCCGCCAAACACCGGCTCCGCCTTGCTGGTGATGAGATTTTCCCCCACCCCGAAGATATCCAGCTTGGCCCCCTGGAGCAGCAGGTCCCGGATGATGTACTCGTCCAGGGAGTTGCTGGCCATAATCTGCACATCGGAATAACCCGCCTCGTCCAGCATCTTCCGGGCCTTTTTGGAGAGGTAGGCCAGGTCCCCGCTGTCGATGCGCACCCCCTTGGGCCGGTATCCCCTGGGCACCACCACCTCGTCAAAGACCCGGATGGCGTTGGGGATGCCGGATTTCAGGGTGTTGTAGGTATCAATAAGGAGGGTGCAGTTATCGGGGTAGGTCTCGGCGTAGGCCCGGAAAGCGTCGTACTCGGTGGGGAAAACCTGCACCCAGCTGTGGGCCATGGTGCCCAGGGCGGGGATGCCAAACTCCCGGTCCGCAATGGTGTTGGCGGTACCGGCGCACCCGGCGATGTAAGCCGCCCTGGCCCCCAAAATAGCGGCGTCGTACCCCTGGGCCCGGCGGGAGCCGAACTCCACCACCGCCCGCTCCCCCGCCGCCCGGACAATGCGGTTTGCCTTGGTGGCCACCAAGGCAAACCGCATTGTC
>WSMP01000100.1 GCA_013316495.1 Angelakisella sp. | reverse complement strand
GGGCCTCCCCGCCATCGTCACGGTGGTCCTTTCCATCGGGGTGCGGCGGATGGCGGAGCGGGGGGCCATCATCCGGCGGCTGCCGGCGGTGGAGACGCTGGGCAGCGCCTCGGTCATCTGCTCCGATAAGACCGGCACCCTCACCCAAAACCGCATGACCCTCACCCATCTTTGGCGGGAGGGGGAGCAGGAGACAGAAAGTGTCACGGCAAAAGAGCCCTTCAGTGAAAAGGGAAAGCAGCTGCTGGAGCTGGCCGCTCTCTGCTGCAACGGGGCGGTGAGCTTCCCGGAGGGGCCGGAGGGTCCCGCCCAGCACATCGGCGACCCCACCGAGACCGCCATTTTGGTGGCGGTGCTCCAGGGGGGCCGCACCAAGGAGCAGCTAAACCAAAAGTACCCCCGGCTGCTGGAGCTGCCCTTTGATTCCCAGCGCAAGCGGATGTGCACCGTCAACCGCGTCGGGGACACCCTCACCGTTATCGTCAAAGGGGCCTTTGACAGCATCGCCCAGCGGTGCACCGGGGGGGATTTGGACACCGCCGCCAGGATGGTGGAGGAGATGAGCGAAAAGGCCCTGCGGGTGCTGGCGGTGGCGGTAAAGACCATCCCGGCCCTGCCGGAGGGGGCGGGCATCGAGGAGCTGGAAAGCGGCCTCACCCTTCTGGGGCTGGTGGGGATGATTGACCCGCCCCGCCAGGAGGCCAAAGAGGCGGTGGCCCTCTGCCGCCGGGCCGGCATCCGCCCGGTGATGATCACCGGGGACCACGTGATCACCGCCTCCGCCATCGCCAGGGAGCTGGGCATCCTCCGGGAGGGGGATGGCGCCCTTACCGGCCGGGAGCTGTCCGCCCTCAGTCAGGAGGAGCTGGACGCCAAGGTGGAGGGTGTTTCGGTCTACGCCAGGGTCTCCCCGGAGGATAAAATACGCATTGTCAAGGCCTGGCAGAAGAAGGGGGCGGTGGCCGCCATGACCGGGGACGGGGTGAATGATGCCCCAGCCCTGAAGGCGGCGGACATCGGCTGCGCCATGGGCATCACCGGCACCGAGGTGGCCAAGGGGGCCGCCGATATGGTCCTAACCGACGACAACTTCGCCACCATTGTGGAGGCGGTGCGGGAGGGCCGGGGCATTTACGAGAACATCCGCAAGGTGGTGGGCTTTCTCCTGGGCACCAACATTGGGGAGGTGCTGGCTGTCTTCTTCGCCATGCTGCTGTGGCGGCAAAGCCCCCTGCTCTCCATGCAGCTTTTGTGGATTAACCTGGTCACCGACAGTATGCCCGCCATCGCCCTGGGGATGGAGCCGGTGGAGCCTGGCCTGATGGACCGGGCGCCAAAGCCCAGGGAGGAAGGGATTTTCGCCCGCGGCCTGGGGCTGCGGGTGGCCCTCCAGGGGGCTATGTTCGCCGCCCTTTCCCTGGTGTCCTTCTGGCTGGGGCTGCAAAGGGGGGGCCTGGCCCCAGGGCGGACCATGGCCTTTATCACCCTGGCGGTGTCCCAGCTGGTCCAGGCCTACAACATGCGCTCCCACCGCTCCCTCTTCCAAATGAGAGCCTTTGGCAACCGCACCCTGAATCTGGCCTGCGGGGCCTCTCTCCTGCTGATGCTGGCGGTGGTCTTCACCCCCCTGCGCATCCCCTTCGGCCTGACGGTGCTGCCTCCCTCCGGCTATTTTACCGCCTTCGGCCTCTGCCTGGTCCCCCTGGTGGTGATGGAGGCCGCCAAGGCCGCGGGTATGGTGAAGGCATGAGTTCCCTGTTACCCTCCAAGGGATTGGAAGGTAAGGCTTGTTTTTCCCGTCGGCCCCCCTGCTCTCAAAAACATCCCACCGGGATGTTTTTGATGGGGAGCCCGTGCGGCACGCCGGAGAACGGATAAATTGACATTTCATCAGTTTCCCATTATAATAGCCCTATTACATGGGGAAGTGTACCCACTGGAGGAATCGTTTTCATCATGGACCCAGACACAGCGAACCCCTTCCCGGAGCCTGGCGCCGGCCTGCTCCTGTTTTTGGCCTCCCTGGCCCTGGGGGGCTTTGTGGTGCTTTGCCAGAACAGCCTGGTGGAGCTAAGTGACCAAAAGCTGAAAAAAGCCGCCGGAGAGCCCGGCGCCAGCCCCGCCCTGGAGCGGGCGGCCCGCCTGCTGGAGCAGCCGGGGCGTTTTTCCAGCGCCATGCGGGGGGCTTACACCTTCTGCCACCTTTGCGCGGTGGCTATCCTGGCCCAGGAGGCGGAGAGCTGGACCCTTTTTTCCGGGGCCTTCTGGCAGGGGACCTGGGGCCGCCTGCTGGAAAATCTCCTAATCACCCTTCTGGGCGTGGCCTTTATTATGATTTTTTCGCGGGGCATCCCCCGGCGGCTGGCCGCCCGGTATCCGGAGGCCCTGGCTCCCGCCCTCAGCGGACCGGCGGCGGCCATTGTGGCCCTCTTCACCCCCCTGGCCTGGTTCACCGAAAAGATGGTGGCCCTGGTGCTGGCCCTCTTCGGCATCCGGGACCTGGATCAGCCGGAGAACGTTACCGAGGAAGAAATCCGGATGATGGTGGACGTGGGGGAGGAGACCGGCGGCATCGAAGCGGCCGAAAAGGAGATGATTCTGGGGGTCTTTGACTTTGCCGACCGGACGGTGGACGAAATCATGACCCACCGCACCGACGTCATTGCTGCGGCAGAGGACGTCACCCTGGAGGAGCTGGTGGCCCTGGCGGGGGAGCACGGCTTTTCCCGCATCCCGGTGGTGGGGGAGGACGGTCTGGACGATATTCTGGGCATCCTGAACGTCAAAGACCTGCTGCCCCTGGCGGTGGCGGACCGGCGGAAGAAGTTTTCGGTAAAAGCCTATGTCCGTCCCCCCTACTACGTTCCGGAATCCACCAAGTGCCGGGACCTCTTTGCCGCCTTCAACCAGCAGAAGAACCAGATTGCCGTGGTGGTGGACGAGTACGGCGGCACCTCTGGCATCGTCACCATGGAGGACCTTTTGGAATCCATTGTGGGGGATATCCAGGACGAGTACGACAACGAGGCGCAGGAGATAACCGCCATTTCCCAGGACCGGTACACCCTGGACGGGGACGTGGACCTCACCGAGGTGAGCCGCCTGCTGGGGTGCAGCTTTGAGGAGCGGTCGGACTGGGAGGATTACGATACCCTGGGGGGGCTGCTTATTGCGATGCTGGACCGCATCCCCTCTCCGGGGGAGCACCCGGCGGTGGAGCTGGACGGGGTGCGCTTCGCCGTCCAAAAGTCCAACAGCCGCCAGATTCTGGAGGTGCTGGCGGAGCGGCTGCCCCAGGAAGAATAGTCCAAAATTTTTTCGGGAGTGGCCAAACCACGCAGATTTTTCTGTTAAATTTGCTGTGTCATTGAAACCTTTTGTCATTCTTCTTTTTGCTTCTTTTTCTTCTTTTGCAAGAAGAAAAAGAAAGCAGGGCTCTGCGCCGCAGCGCGTTTCGGAGGGCAACCGAGCGAAGCGGGGCTCTTGGCGCGGAGATGGCGGCAGCCCAGATTGGCATAAAAAGCGTATTTGGCCATTCTCATTTATTCTTACCCCTTTACAAATCCTTCTGTCTCCGCTATAATACCAGGAAGGGTCTGCCGGGCGCTGCGCCGCCAAAGGGCAGGGACCTGCAAGTGAGGGGGTAGAGGAAGATGGTTCTACAGAAAAAAGGGCTGTACCGGCTGCTTTTTTCCGCTTCTTGTTTTTCCTCCACCCCGTTTCCCACGGCAGAATAAAAAGGTATTGGCGTTTCCCCCACCGGAAGCCGCCAGTGCCTTCTTTTTTTGCCTGGGGTCTGTGTGCAAAGAAGGAGGATGTTTTCTATGTCTAACGAAAAGCAGAGGGAGCAGGGGCTCTACGACGCCCGTGCCTTGGGTGTCCCCAAGATGCTGGTGCTGGGCTTTCAGCACGTCTTCGCCATGTTCGGCGCCACCGTCCTGGTGCCCCTTATCACCGGCCTCAGCGTCAGCACCACCCTGCTGATGGCGGGGCTGGGCACCCTGCTGTTCCACCTGGTCACCGGCGGCAAGGTCCCGGCCTTCCTGGGCTCCTCCTTCGCCTTCCTGGGGGGCTTTGCCATTGTGGCCCCCAAGCTGGCCGATGCAAACGGGGAGCTTACCGTCCCCAACGTTCAGATGCTCCCCTACGCCTGCGGCGGCGTGGTGGCCGCCGGCCTGGTGTATGTCCTGGTGGCCGGCCTTATCCATCTCTTCGGGGTCAACAGGGTGATGCGCTTCTTCCCCCCGGTGGTCACCGGCCCTATCATCATCTCCATCGGCCTCATCCTGGCCCCTTCCGCCATCGCCAACGCCAGCACCAACTGGCTGCTGGCGGTAGCCGCCCTGGCTATCATCATCGTCTGCAACATCTGGGGCAAGGGGATGGTGAAGATTATCCCCATCCTGCTGGGGGTGCTGGGCTCCTACGCCCTGGCCCTGGTGATGGGCAAGGTGGACTTTGCCCCCATCGCCCAGGCGGAGCTCTTTGGCTCCCCCATCCACGCCAGCGCAATGGCGAAGTTTGATGTGGGGGCCATCCTCACCATCATGCCCATTGCCTTGGCCGCCATGATGGAGCACATCGGGGACATGGCCGCAATCTCCGCCACAGTGGGGCAGAACTTCATTGCAAAGCCCGGCCTGGCCCGGACCCTCCTGGGGGATGGTCTGGCTACCACCCTGGCCGGTTTCTTCGGCGGCCCTGCCAACACCACCTATGGCGAAAACACCGGCGTGCTGGCCCTCACCAAGGTCTATGACCCCAAGGTGATTCGCATCGCCGCCGTGGTGGCCATCGTCCTTTCGGTAAGCCCCAAGTTTGACGCCATCGTCAACACCATCCCCACCGCCATCATCGGCGGCATCAGCCTCATCCTCTATGGGATGATTTCCGCCATCGGCGTGCGCAACGTGGTGGAAAACCAGGTGGACTTTACAAACTCCCGCAACCTTATTATCGCCGCGGTGATTCTGGTTTCCGCCCTGGGCTTTAACAGTGTGGGGGGCCTCACCCTCTTCCAAAGCGAGAGCCTCACCATCAGCCTTTCTGGACTTGCCATTGCCGCCATCCTGGGCATTGCCCTGAACGCGGTGCTCCCCGGCAACGACTACGAATTCGGAAAGGACCTTGCAGGGGACGACTCCGCTAACTTCGGGCGGTATTAAATATCTTTAAGGTGTATGGGGTGCCATAAAACGCAGGGACCTTCCGTGGAAGGTCCCTGCGCCTCCCCTGCTCTCCAAAACATCCCACCGGGATGTTTTGGATGGGTAGCCCGCGCGGCACCCTGGTACCGGCCCGTCGGGCTTTTCAGCTCCAAACGGCTGCCGCCGTTTGTCA
>WSMP01000099.1 GCA_013316495.1 Angelakisella sp. | reverse complement strand
GAGCTGAAGACCGACGGCACCTTCTTCTTTAGCAGCATAAACGGACGGTCCTGGGCCATCAGCGGCCCCATGGATATCCATGTGGAAGACACCGGCCGGGGGTATTCCATCCCCGTCGTTGCCTCCCAGGAGCAACACCCCGAAACCGGCGCCGAGATCTTCTATGTGGGCGGGTACCGGGTATCCAAGGAGACCTACAACCAGGTGTTAGAAAACCAGCGGCAAAAGGAGGATGTCCCCTGGTACGACTTCACCCTGGAGGGCATCGCCCAGGCCTTCCCGGAGGAGGACCCCTTTACTCTTCCGGAGGGGACGGAAAATTTAGGGGCCATCGCCGCCGCCCTGGAGGCGGACTTCGTGGACTACTGGAACACCTTTGTATCCGGCAGTATGGTGCTGCCCAAGGTGACGGTCCTCCAGTCGGACCGCTTTGCGGGGATGGACCGGGCGGTATTCCTGGTCTATCCGGATTATAACAACACCCACACGGTGGCCTACAGCGTAACCGGCGATACTGTCCGGCGGCTGGGAGCCTTCCCCTCCGGCCTGGAGTTCGCCTTCTCTGCCGAAAAGGGCGGGCTGCTCCGCACCACCTGGACGCAGGAAAGCCCCGGCGGTGGCGCCGAGCGCTTCTATTATTACTACCGTCCCCTCCCCGAAGGAGGGGTGGAATGGACCGAAGTCCTTAAAGCCTGGGCCGATTCGGAAGGGGTGATCCAGTCCGCCGCCGGCTGGCAGACCGAGGATCAATCTCTGACAAAGCCCCTGACCCCGGCGGAATTTGAGGCCCGTCTGGCTGCCGCCGACGAGGACTTCCGGGAGGCGGAGACCATCTCCTTCGGCACTGTCAAAAACCTGGCGGAATCCGGCTTCGACCTTTCCGCCCCCCTTGGGGAGGAGAGCCAGCCGGGCAGCTGGCGGGATTTCCTGGCCAGGGCGATGCCCTCCTCCGGCAGCCAGGCCGCCGCCCCGCCCCCGGCCTTGGAAGGGGTTTCCCGGCAGGAGGCGGACTTCCTCACCCCGGAACAGTGGGCCCTTTTTGACAGGGCGGAGATCTACGGAGGGTATTTCGCCTTTGACCCCGGCCGCTTCGCCGGGGAGGAGCCGTCTCTGACCGGCTCTGGGGGCCAGCGGGAGATAGGCGGGCAGACCTACCGGCGGTACACCGGCGGGGTATACAGCGGCTGGGAGGACTTTTACCGCGATATGCGCTCCGTTTTCACCGAGGACTTCTTCCAGGAGCTGAATCAAGCGACCCTGCGCACCGGCGAGCCGCCGCTTCCCATCTACACCCAGGCGGAGGGACAGCTGTATTATTTGGACATCTCCGGCGGCGGCAACCTCACCTATCTGCCGGAGCTGGACCGGTACCAGCTCCTTTCCGCCGGGGAAGGCCGGGTGGAGCTGGAGCGCATCGCCTACTACTGCCGCCCGGAGGAGCTATCCAGGAATGCCTATCCCCCTTCCCCCGCCACCTCGCGCCGCTGCCCGGTGGTGCTGGAGGAAACTCCGGAGGGCTGGCGGGTAGCCCGGTTCACCCTCCCCGCCCGGCAGTCCTGAGAGCCTATCCAAGATCTCCCTACACACCGCCTCGACAGGTCCTTTTGTGCCCTGCGGCGTTAAAAAACCTTGCAATACAATAAGTATTCCTGCGGTTTTTTGCCTTGCAGGACGCAAAAATCCCCGCCTATTCGGCGCACCGGAAGATCCTGAATAGGCTCTAAGAGCCTTTGCTCTGTTCAAAAATTATTTCCATTTTTGCAAAAAAATTTTTACACAAGCCTCTTGACCTAGAGGGTACTCCAAATTGTATCCTATTAGCAACGAATCTTGTCGCTGCCGCGATACGCAAGGAGTGCTTTCCCTATGAAACGACTGACCGCCCTTTGTCTGGCCCTGCTGCTGGGCCTCTGCGCCTGCGGCGCGCCGGAGCCTTCCCCCCGGCCCTCTCCTCCGGCCCAGGAGCCCTCCGCTCCGCCGGAGCCGGTCTACCTGGACCCTGCCGACTACCTCCCCTCCACCAAAGATTATATCCAGGCGGTGGTGCGGGAGCACGTGGAGCAGATTGAGACCCCCGGTATGAGTGACTACGAAAAGGTGAAGGCCGCCGCCGATTACGTCATGGCCCTGGGGTACTACTCCATCTCCCCCGCTTTGGACGTGTGGCGCTGGCGCACAGCCGGGGACACCGTTCCCACCTACGAGGAGATGCGGGGGCTGAATATGCTCCTCTTTGGCGTTGAAACCTGCGAGGGCTACACCGCCGCCCTGAATATGCTCCTGGAGGAGATGGGGGTGGAAACCCGGTACATGACCGGCATGACCTATATGGCCCGCGGCGGCCTGGGCTACCACTCCTGGAGCCAGGTGAAAATCGACGGGGTCTGGTACCACCTGGACTGCGACCTGGAGGACAACATCGCCCCTAAAAATGGGGCTGTGATTTATAAGTATTTCCTCAAGGGGGACGCCACCATGGGGGCATCCCATTACTGGGGCAAGCGGCTCATCAGCCTGGGGCAGCTGGAGCCGGGGCAGGAGGAGGAAATCCGCACCTACTATATGGGGGAAATCTGTCCCTACGATTATCCCACTCCTCCGCCCTCCCAAATCCCCATAAATCCCCGGCCGGATTATCAGGCCATCCACACGGCGCTGCAAAAGGAGCTGGAGGAATACGAAAGCCTCTATGGCAAGCTGGAGTACATGGAATTGGACATCCTCCCCCCGGTCTTCATCCGGTACTACTTCCAGGAGGGGGTGTCCATGGAAGGCCTCAGCTCCTGGGGCCGGAACTACCGCCAGGACCATCTTCTCATCAATCCCCCCGGCACCCAGGAGACCCGCTGGGACTGGACCCTGAACCGAAGCCAGGGCCAAAGCCAGAGCGCGGGCCAGCACAGTACATAGCAAGATAGGGGGCAGTCACCCCAACATGGCTGCCCCCTGCTTTGCCCTATTCCTCCGGCCAAGTGAAGCCGCTGCCATCCTCATAGAAAATAAAGTCGTCCACATCTCCAGGGATGCCGAACCAGTCCTTCTGCCACTGGCTCCAGGGGCTGCATCCGTTCCCCTGCCGCTGCTCCTCCTGTCTCTCCTCTTCCATCCTGACGCCCCCCTTCCATACCTGCTATTTTATGCAGCGGGGGTGGAAACGATGCCCATTTTGGCTCAATTCCCAATAAGACAGGGCAGCGTGTGTACAGCGGTCCTTAAAGCACTTGCTCCCAAGTTCCCGCAGAAAACCGCCGGTCTCCAAACGGGACCGGCGGTTTTCTCATAGGGGTTGCGCTTTTCCCCAACAAATTATGTCTTTGACTTTCGGGTGTATTTCTCGCCGGCTTCCAGGTTGACACTGGCCGGAATCACACGGAATTTGAAAACCACGCTGAGCAGTACCGCCAGGGGCATCAGATAGACAAGGCAGGCGTAGGGGGCAAAGCTCAGGGTGCCCACCCCAAAGAGTCCTATCACGTAAATCCCGGAGGCATTCCAGGGGATAAAGGTGCAGCCTGGGGTGGAAATAGCGGTCATGGCTTTGGAGAGATTGGTGGGGTGGAGCTTGTATTCCTTATAGGCAGGGGCCATCAGAGTGCCGGTCATCAGCAGGGAGAAGGTATTGGTCCCCATCATATTGCCAATAAAGGCGATAACCTCGCTGACCAGGGTAAGCTGCACAAGGCTCTTTGTTTTCTTCGCAATCGGATGGATGATCGCTTCCATGATCCCTACCGTGTTGAAGGCCCCGATCATGCCGAAGGCAAAGATCATCATAAAGGCGGTGGCGGACATATTGGTCACGCCGCCCCGGTTCAGCAGGGTATCCAGGAAGGTGTTGCCGGTGGAGGCTTTATAGCCGGTCCAGAACACATTCATTATGTTATTGGCGTCCATTCCCTGGTAAAGGACTGCCACCACGCCGCCCACCAGGGCGCTGACCATCATGGAAAGCATGGCAGGCTTTTTGAGGAAGATCAAGGTCAGCAGCAGCACCACTGGGATAAAGGCAATCACACCCACATGGAATTCACTGCTGATGGCGCTGACCACCTCATCTACCACGCTTCCATCAAAGGCGTCGCCGCCAAAGCGCAACCCCATCACGCCGTAAATCACGGCTGTGAGGGCCATCACCGGGATTGCAATAATCCCCAGCTCTTTGCAGTGGGTAATCAAATCCGTGCCGACTGCGGCAGAGGAAACATTCGTAGAATCCGACATGGGAGAGAGCATATCCCCAAAATAGGATCCGCTGATGATGGCTCCTACTGTCATTCCACTGGGAATTCCCAGGCTCTCCCCAATGGCAAACATGGCAATTCCGGCTGTGCCCATGGTGCCCCAAGAGGTGCCGCAGGCCACGGAAACCACGCAGCACAGGAGAAAGGTTGCTGCCAGGAAAATCTTGGGGCTTACAATCTTCATGCCGTAGTAGATAATTGCGGGAACGGTGCCGGCGGCGATCCAGGTTGCGATCATCGCGCCAACTACCAGGATGGTAAGAACCGCGCCCATACCCTTCTTAATAGACTCCATTACCCCAGCGTCAATCTCCTGGAAGCTGTACCCCAAGCGCATACACATTGGATAGATCCACAGCCAGGCCACCAGGAACATTGGCTGAATCGGCGCACTGATGAGCTTATTGGCCCCCAGAACGATAACGAGCACCCCCGCCAGAACCAATAGAGCATAACCAGTGGATGGCTTTTTGCGTTCAGAATTTGCGGACATCTTTTTCCCTCCATTTTTTATTTCTATCAACTTTGCGCGGAGATTTTATCCGATCTTAGAAGCTGTACCATTTGCTGCCGAGGTGCTTGCGGCGGCTAGGCAGCATTGGCACGGCTTCTTAAATTTTAATCCCATAGCTGCTTTCCATCGCGTTCCTGAAATCCGCCAGGGTGGGCTGAATGCAGGGAATCTCCGGCACCCACATGTCGGTCACCTCCGGGGTCTTCACTCCGGTTGAGGTCATCAGCACCACCACCTTTTCGTCGGGTCTTACGACCCCCTCCTTCAGCAGCTTTTCCAACACCACCAGGGAGGCCACCGAGGCCGACTCCCCAAATACCCCCTCTGTCTTTGCCAGACGCTGCTGCATCTTCAGCGCCTCCGGGTCGTGGCTGCTTCTGGCGGCGCCGCCGGAATCCTTTACCGCCTGCACCGTATGGTAGGCACAGAAGCCGGTGGCGATGGAGGTCTGGATGGAGGGTTCGCTGGGCTGGGGGATCGGGTCGCCGGAGCCGGCTTTGATGGTGTTTTCCACCGCGTGGAACACCTCCGCGGCTGCGAATTTGGGGACTTTTTCGATATAGCCCATTTCCTTCAGGTCGCACATACCCTTGTAGATCCCGTACAGGGTATCCCCATAGGAGATGGGGACAACAAACCAATCGGGGACCTGCCCGCCCATCTGTTCGAAAACCTCAAAGGCGATGCTCTTGTAGGCGTCAATTCCAAAGCAGCTGCTGCCGATGGGGGGAGACATCACGCCGCTGGCCGGGACAAAATCCAGCTCCCTTACCAGCTTTTCCATAATGACCCCCCGATCCGCCATGGAGGGGGTG
>WSMP01000098.1 GCA_013316495.1 Angelakisella sp. | reverse complement strand
GTTTATTTACAGTGCCTTAACAACTGATTTTTGGGGGGTGTTATAATATGATTGTACCGAGGGAGCAGAGCAAGGCTCCAAACCGGTATGATACTACCCTCCTCAAAAACACACACCTCAAACACACCAAAAGAGCCGTGGCGAAAGCTGCGGCTCTTTTGGTTCCAAAAAGGGATAGGGCCCGGCTACCGGATGGTGCGGTAGTAATGGAAGAGGGTCTGCTGGGCAATCCCCCCGTAGGGCCGCAGATACCGGGGGAGGCCCCTGGGGTAAAGCTCCGCCATAACGCGCTTCATCCAAACATCCATAGGGATACATTCCACCCTGCCAAAGCCGAAAAGCAGGACGCATCGGGCCACCTTTTCCCCCACCCCCTTTACCTCCAGCAGCCCCGCCAAGGCTTCCTCTGTGGGCAGCTGCGCCAGCGCCAGAAGGTCCAGCTGTCCCGCCGCTACCCGCCGGGCAGCGTCCAGCAGGTATTCGCTCCGCCATCCCGCCCGGATGGGGGCCAGCTCGCCGGGGGAGAGAGCAGCCAGCCGCTCCGGTGTGGGAAAGGCGCGCAGAGCGGTTTTGGGGATGGTCTCCCCCCACCCCTGACAAAGCCGCTCTACAATGCCCTTGATTCGGGGGATATTGTTATTGGCGCTGAGGATGAAGGTGCAAAGGGTCTCCCAGGGCTCTTGGCGCAGCACCCGGATGCCGGAGCAGAAGTCCATAGCCCGGCGCAAGGGGGGATTGCGCCGGAACAGCTGCTCCAGGGCTGCGTAATCCCGCCCAAGGTCGAAGTAATCTGCCCAAAAAGGGAAGACGTCTGCCCCGATGCCCAGAAGGACAATGTCCTCCCCCCGGCGCTCCAGGGTGAGGAAGCGGCTACCGGCCACCCCCTCCCACCGTCCGTCCGCCAGCATCCGCCACCGGAAGGCCTGCCCGCAGTCCAGGGTCTCCGGCAACGCAAACTGCCTTGCCGCCCCCACCAGATGGACCCCCTCCGGTGCAAAGACGGTGGAAACTTCCGCCATGCAGCATCCCCCCTTCTTAACGCTATCCAGTATAGCAGAAAAAAGCTGTGGAGAAAAGCCCGTTTCTTGGAGCTTATTCGCATAAAATTGCGTATTTTTGGATAACCATACGAAATTTACGAAAAAATGGGGAATTGGTGACAAGGGGAAATAACTGTCTGTATGAAAAGAACAAAGGGGCTTTTTAGGTGGAAAAAGTTCTCAACAGCCCCTATATTCACCAAAAAGTGTGGAACCGAAAAGGGTTTTCCACCTTTTCAACAGGGTTTTCAACAGGGTTTTGTGGAAAGCAGAGTTGAAACTGTGGAAAATAGGCATTTACGGACCGTATATTTTTCATCCAACCCTTTCCGGAAAAAGATGTATAAACAGCCGTCAGGGAGGAACTCTAAAAAAGCAGAAGCGAGCTGCGAAGAAATTGCCGGAACAGGGGGACGGGGCCATGCTGAAGGGTGTGAACAAGCGGGTGGTGGAAGTGGTGGATATTGAGAGCGAGTATTTTGAAAAGGCGATTCTCTTTCTCCGGGCGGGCCGCCCCGATACCGACGAAGGGGCCCTCCGCCGGCGGGCGGGGGAATACGTCCGGACCATCAAATACCGCCCCCGCCAGGGCTTTAGCTGGAAGAAGCTCCTTATAGCCGGGGTGCTGGCGGCGGGGGTAACCCTCATCGCTTTGGGGCTGGGCGGGCTGCTGCCACTGTAAGCAAGAGGGGCAAGTAATTTTTTGTGCAAATCCTGCCGGGAACCCTTGACATCCCCGCCCTGGCTGCATTATAATAAAGCGTCAAACAAAGGCGTCTGCTCTGGACCTTCTCCCCACGCAGGTGGAGAATGTCTTTGGAGCAGACGCCTTCTTTGAATTTGAAAGGAGCGGGTATGGAGAAAACAGTGAAGTACATCTTTGTGACCGGGGGCGTGGTCTCCGGCCTGGGGAAGGGCATCAGCGCCGCCTCCCTGGGGAGGCTTTTAAAGGCGCGGGGCCTGCGAGTGGCGGCCCAAAAGCTGGACCCCTATGTGAATGTGGACCCCGGCACCATGAGCCCCTACCAGCATGGGGAGGTTTTTGTCACCGAGGACGGGGCGGAAACCGACCTGGACCTGGGGCATTACGAGCGGTTCATCGATGAGGACCTGAACCGGTATTCCAACCTCACCTCTGGGCGGGTGTACTGGGATGTTCTGCACAAGGAGCGTAGCGGAGCCTACCTGGGCAGCACCGTCCAGGTGATTCCCCACGTCACCGGGGAGATTAAGCGGTTTGTGGCCGCCTTGGGGGAGCGCACCAATCCGGATGTTATCATCACCGAGATTGGCGGAACCATCGGGGATATTGAAAGCCAGCCCTTCCTGGAGGCCATCCGCCAGCTTTCCAGGGAGGTGGGACGGCAGAACTGCCTCTTTCTCCATGTGGTGCTGGTGCCCTACCTGCGGTGCTCCGGGGAGCACAAGACCAAGCCCGCCCAGCACTCGGTGCGGGAGCTTCGGAGCCTGGGCATCATCCCGGACGTCATCATTGCCCGGTGCGATGAGCCCCTGGAGCCGGGGATCCTGGAGAAACTGGCCCTCTTCTGTGATGTGCGGCCGGAGTGCGTCATCGAAAACCGCACTCTCCCAAGCCTTTACGATGTCCCCCTGATGCTGCACCAGGCGGGGCTGGACCGCATCGCCTGCCAGGTACTGGACCTCCCCGGCGGCGAGCCGGACCTGGAGGAATGGCGCGCCCTTTGCCGGCGGGTGGAAAATCCCCGGCGGCAGGTGGAAATCGCTTTGGTGGGGAAATATGTGGAGCTTCATGACGCCTACCTTTCCATCGCGGAGGCCCTGCGCCACGGCGGATATGAAAACGATGCCAGGGTGAAGATTCGCTGGGTGGATTCCGAAGGGCTTTCCGGGGAGAATATAGAGGAGGCTTTGGCTGGGTGCGCCGGGGTTATTGTCCCCGGAGGCTTTGGTGGCCGGGGTATCGCCGGGATGATTGCCGCTGCCCAGTACGCCCGGAGGACAGGGCTGCCCTACTTTGGCATCTGCTTGGGGATGCAGATTGCGGTTATTGAGGCGGCGCGAAATCTTCTGGGACTGCCCCAGGCGGATTCCAGCGAGTTTGCCCCAGAGACCCCAGACCCGGTGATTCACCTGATGCCTGGCCAGCGGGGGGAGGTCCCCAAGGGGGGAACCATGCGCCTGGGGGCTTACCCTTGCCGCTTGGGGGAGGGCACCCGTCTGGGGGCTATCTACGGCGCGTCGGAGATTACCGAGCGCCACCGCCACCGGTACGAGGTGAACAACCGCTACCGGGAGCGGCTGGAGCGGGAAGGGGGCCTTGTCCTTTGCGGCCAGTCCCCAGACGGGCAGCTGGTGGAGGCAATCGAGGGAAAGGATCACCCCTTTTTCATCGGGGTGCAGTACCACCCGGAGTTTAAATCCCGCCCCAACCGGGCCCATCCCATCTTCCGGGCCTTCATCAAGGCAGCGTTGGGCGAGGGTTAAATCTTACCCAAAAACCCTGCGCCTGGGGGAGCGCCAACGCTTCAGCTTCAGTTACTACAGAGAGGAATGAAAACGCGATGCTTACAGCCATTGTTGGAATCAACTGGGGGGACGAGGGGAAGGGCCGGATGGTGGACCTTCTTTCCCAGGAATATCAGGTGGTGGCCCGTTACCAGGGGGGGAATAACGCCGGGCACACCATCTATGTAGAGGGGGAAAAGTTTGTCCTGAACCTGCTGCCCTCCGGCATCCTCCGACCGTCGGTGACCAATATCCTGGGGCCCGGTATGGTCATCGACATCGCCCACCTGCGGGGGGAGATGGAGCGCCTTGCTGCCCGCGGGGTGAAACTCAGCCCGGAAAATCTGCGTATCAGCGGCAAGGCCGCCATCTGCCTGCCCGCCCATGTCCGTCAGGACTGTCTGGAGGAGGAGCGGCTGGCGGGGGAAAAATACGGCTCCACCCGCCGGGGCATTGCCCCCATCTACGGGGATAAATACATGAAGAAGGCCCTGCGGATGGAGGACCTGCTGGAACCGCAACGGCTGGAGCGGCGGTTAAGGCAGCTGCTGGAGTGGAAGAACCTGCTGCTGGAACGGGGCTATGGGGCCCCAGGGGAGGATTATGACGAGACCCTCCGGTGGCTCCGGGAAAATGGTGCGCCGCTGCGGCCCTATATCTGCGACACCGGCGTATACCTGGAAAAAGCCATTGCCGCAGGGAAGGACGTCCTCTTCGAGGCCCAGCTGGGGGCCCTGCGGGACATTGATTACGGCATCTATCCCTTTACCTCTTCCTCCACCACCTTGGCGGCCTACGCCCCCATCGGGGCGGGAATTCCAGGGCGGAAGCTGGAGCGGACCATCGGGGTGATGAAGGCCTACTCCACCTGCGTGGGGGAAGGACCCTTCACCTGCGAGCTGTTTGGGGAGCAGGCGGAGGCCCTACGGGAGGCCGGCGGGGAATACGGCGCCGCTACCGGACGGCCCCGGCGGGTGGGCCCCTTTGACGTCCCCGCCAGCCGGTATGGCGTGCGGATGCAGGGGGCGGACCAGCTGGCCCTCACGAAGCTGGACGTCCTCTCCTTCCTGCCGGAGATTCCCGTCTGCACCCAGTACACGGTGGACGGCGTCTCCACCCAGGACTTTCCAAGCGGCGGGAGCCTGGAGCGTGCCCGGCCGGTGGTGGAGCGCCTCCCCGGATGGGGATGCGATATCAGCAGCTGCCGCCGTTGGGAGGAGCTGCCCGCCGCCGCCCGCCGCTATGTGGAGTACCTAGAGGAGGCGGTGCGCTGCCCCATTGGGTATGTTTCGGTGGGGGCGGACCGGGACGCCTACATCCAGCGGTAAATAAAGAAAGACCCCGGAGAGGATGGTTCATCCTTTCCGGGGCGATTTTATGGGGAGAATCACTGGCCGCTGCCGTAGAGAAACAGATCCACAACGATTTCGGTGCCGGTGCGGTGGCAAAAGTCGATGATCTCCCTGGTGAAGCCGATCACCGAGCAGTCCGGGTTACCATCGCAGGGGAAGATTTGGATGCTGAAGGCCACGTTGTACCGCGCCTGAATTTCCAGCAGCGCCGGGATACGAGGGAAGAGCGCCTGGACGATTCGCCCGCACTGGTCAAAACGGCTCACAGCCGGTTCGGCCTGCCCGCAGCCATACCAGGCGGAAAAATTATACCGGCTCTTTCCGTCCGGCCGCAGATCGCCGGCGGCATGGCTCCGAAAAGGAGCGAGCTCCAGCAGACGAGTGACCTCCTCCGGAGGAAAAGCGCTTTTTTCCGCCGGGAGGAACCCCTTCCAGAAGTCCAGGACACCGGCGCTTTGAACACGGAAGAACGCGTAGCAGGGGGAACCCTCAAACTCTTTCATGCCTTGGCGCTCTTCTCCTTTTTCTTCTTCGGCTTGGGGAAGGGCAGCTCCTCCCAGGTGGCCCGGATGAGCCGCCCCAGCAGCTCCCGGTCCTCCGGATTTTCAATCAGCAGGCAGGGCTTGGCGCCGGGGTAGGGCTCCCCCTCCGGACAGCCGGGAACCACCGCCGCCCCCGCCGCGGTCTTCTTCACATAGAAAAGGTCGTCGCAGACCATAGCGACAATTTTGCCGTCGCAGTAGATGCCGTATTCTCCAAACATCTTCCGGGAGGAGATTTCCCCCGCCTCCCGCAGCTGGTCGCAGACGAAGGCTACATATTCCGGTCGCGAAGCCATTTAAACGCCCTCCTTTTGCCATTCCCTACAGGTTTCGATGCGCTTTCCGCCGTCCCCCTGCTGCTTATCGTAGGTGAACTGCCGCAGCAGCTCGCAGGGGAATTGCCCGCACTGGCCGCAGTGGTCAAAGCTCTTTTCCTGGCAGCAGGATTTTACCGGGC
>WSMP01000097.1 GCA_013316495.1 Angelakisella sp. | reverse complement strand
ATCATACTATAATACCCTTGTAGTCCGAAATCATACTTGAAAGGGGGCATGGCGGGGTGGAAGAAGAAACCGGCGCTGTGGAGGAGGTCTGGCCGCTGCCGCTCACCAGCTGGGTATCGCTGACGATATAGCTGCCCAGCGTCTTGGTCTTAAACATATAAGCGCCCTCGTCGGTATCGTAGCTGCCGCCCAGGCGGTAAAGGCTGTTGTCCTTGTTGACGCCGTAGATGTACTCATCGGGGTCCATGTAGATATAGAGCTTCCCCTCCAAATCAAAGGTGGGGGTGGCGTTCCAGGTGACAAACCGCAGGTCCGCGTTGGGGTACTTCTTCAGGAGGGTGGTGTTGCCGGTTTCATTAAAGGCCAGGTACAGGGGGCTTTGGTCAATCACCTTTACCACGTACTTCGCCACATCGTAGCCGGAGCTGTTGGCAAACTCCGCAGTGAAGGTGCCATACCGCTCCTTGTCGTCCTCGTCGCCGGTAACAAAGCGGACCTTTTTCTCCATATAGTCGTAGGGGAGGCTGAATTCCTTCTCCCCATCCCGCACCATGTAGGTCTTTTCCTCCCCCAGGGCCTTGATTTTTACATCATCATCCGCTGTAATTGTACAGGTATAAACCGTGACGCCTTCGCTGGCTCCCCGGTCCCGGATCTTCAGGGTGCCGGTGATAGCGGCGTCGCTGGTAAGGGTCAGGCCGGATTTAATCTCAACGGTGACGAAATCATCCCCGTCGTTAAAGTAGGTCCGCTCGATATAGCTTTTTCCTTTTTTCCAGGAGGGATTGACGGTATGGACTTCCTTATCCAACTGCCCCGGCGTGTTTCCATCTTTATCCACAAAGTCATCAGTAGAAATCCGAAACTTCTGGCCAGGAAGGATTACATTATCCTCCGCATCCGTTTCCACAGTAACTGCCGCTGCCATCACCGCCGTGGAAACAACCAGCACAAGGGCTAATACCACCGAGAGAAATTTTTTCATGGGTTTAATACCTCCACATCCGTTTTCTATATATAAGTACGATGAAAACCTGCTTTTTGTTGCATACCGTTTGATATTTCTTTTATTATACTGAAAAAACCCGCCGATGGCAACCCACCAGGGGGGCAGAATTTTTGCCAAACCGGCATTTTCTGCATAGAATGGTGCAAAGGTTCCGGCCGGCGCTTCTCCCACTGCCTGCTGGGGCCGGGAAAGGAGTGTTACCATGCAGAGATCCTCTACGCTGGTTTTCCAGCTTTATTCCGGGCGGGAGGCCACGCCGGTGCCAGGCGCCACCGTAATCCTAACCGACCCCCGCACCGGGCGGCGGACCACCTTTATCACCAATATCTCCGGACGCACCCCGCCCTTCCGGGTCTGTGCCCCGCCCCAGGAGGCAAGCCTGGACCCCAATTACGAGGGGCTCCCCTACGGGCTCTACGACGCCCAGGTGTTGGCAGAGGGCTTTTCCCCGGTGACCATCCGGGGCATCCAGGTCTTTGCCGGGGTGGAATCGGTGGTTCCCCTGGAGCTGAACCCCCAGCCGGTGGGCCGGGAGCAGGAGCCTGGGGAGGTTTTTGAGATTCCCCCCAACGCCCTGCGCACCATCCCGGAGCAGCAGCCCATCGGCCCGGAGGGCGATATCCCCGTCGGACAGGTGCTGGATACCGTCTATATCCCCCGGTACATCACCGTCCACCTGGGGGCCCCCAGCAACGCCTCCGCCCAGAACGTGACGGTGGACTTCGCCCACTACATCAAAAATGTCGCCAGCAGCGAAATCTACCCCACCTGGCCGGAAAACGCCATCCGGGCCAACATCTACGCCCAAATCTCCTTCGCTCTCAACCGGGTTTTCACCGAATGGTATCCCAGCCGGGGATACAGCTTCAACATCACCAACCACACCGGCTATGACCAGTACTACATCCCTGGGCGGAATATCTTCACCAACATCAGCCGCATTGTGGACGAGATTTTCACCACCTACATCCGGCGTCCCGGCGCCCTCAACCCCCTCTTTGCCGAATATTGCAGCGGCACCACCGTCACCTGCGCCGGCCTTTCCCAGTGGGGCACCGTCTCCCTGGCGGAAAACGGCTACTATCCCATCAACATCCTCCGGCGGTACTATGGCGATGTGGAGCTGGTCCAGGCCACCCAGGTGCGCAACATTGCAAGCTCCTATCCTGGCTCCCCCCTCCAGACAGGGAGCCGGGGGAACGCGGTGCGCACCATTCAGCGGCAGCTCAACCGCATCCGCCGCAACTACCCGGCCATTCCGGCCATCTCCCCAGTGGACGGCATCTTCGGCAGCAACACGCGGGCGGCGGTGCTGGCCTTCCAGCGAATCTTCAACCTCACCCAGGACGGCATCGTTGGCCGGGGCACCTGGAACCGCATCTCCAACATCTATGTAGCGGTCACCCGCCTGGCCGAGCTGGGGGGAGAAAGCGAGCCCCTGCCGGAGACCCGTCCCAGCGGCGTCTACCGGGAGGGGGACCGGGGCCCCTATGTGCGCCTGGCTCAGTACTTCCTCCGGGTCATCTCCAACTACTACTATTCGGTGCGCCCCATCCAGCCGGACGGCATCTTCGGCCCCGCCACCAAAAACGCGGTTATCGACTTCCAGAAGCGGTTTGGCCTGGCGGCAGATGGGATCATCGGCCCTGCCACCTGGAACAGCCTCTACAATGTCTTTATGGGCATTGCCAACACCAGCGGTCTGGTGGTCCCCTACCCCGGCGTGCTGCTCCGGGAGGGGAGCCGCGGGGACAATGTGCGCCTTATGCAGGAGTACCTGCGGACCATCAGCCAGCGGTACAACATCCCCTCTGTATCCATAGACGGCATCTTTGGCCCTGCCACCCGGCGGGCGGTGGTGGCCTTCCAAAACCTCTTCGGCCTTCCGGCGGATGGCATCATCGGCCGCAACACCTGGGATCGCATCGTCACGGTGCGGCTGCTTATCTAGCACCATCTGCACCAACAAAAAAACGCTCCGGCGGCTCCTCCTGCCACCGGGGCGCTTTTCGCCGGTTGTAGGCCTTGGGGTCCGGGGGTCTGCGGGTGACCGGATCCAGGCCGTTCCAGCTTCTCCGTTTTCTGGCGTTCAGCTCCCGCTTTTTTCGCTTGGAGAGCTTTTCAAAGGGGACAAATTTTTCCACAGCAAAGGCTCCTTTCTTAGAACCTGTATTCATAACCGGACAATGCGGGCAGGGCGAGGGATTTTTTCGTCCTGCAAGGCAAAAATCCGCAGTCAATACTTGGTGTATTGCAAGGATTTTTAACGTAGCAGGTCGGAAAAAGCCCTGGCCTGACTGCGTTGAACGGTTGTGAATACAGGTTCTTATTGGCTGGAGGTAGAATCCTCTTTCTCGTAGTAATCCAGCATCCACTGGTAAAGCTCCCTGGTTTGGGCCTCGTCCCCCCAGGAGAGGGGATCGTCGGCGTAACAGAGGGTCCAAAAGGGCTGGACATTCTGGAGCCAGGGGGGCAGCCCCTCCCAAAGGCTGTACATCCGCCTGGCGAAGGTGTAAAGGTCCAGCCCCTCCTGCTGGTAAACCTCCCGGAGACGGGCCATCAGGAAGCGGCCAAAGACCTCGTCGGAAAGGGCGGCCCTGTGGGCGCCGCAATATACCCAAACCCGGACCCCCACCTCCTTCATGCTTTGGAGGTTCCATTCCAGCTCCAGCAGGAAGTCGTTTTCTGGGTCCGCCAGGAAGAGCTCATCCACCTTCTTCCGGCAGTCCTCCTCCGGCAAAAGCCCCTCCCGGTACAAAAAGACACAGGCAAGCAGCTCCTCCATCCCCGCTCCCTCCATTCTATTTCTATGCCAGATCCACAATCACCAGCTCCGGGGGGTCGTAAAAGCGGGGAACACGGGTGTTCTCCCTGGCCAGCCCCCGGCTGACAATCATGGTGGTCCCCCCTTTTAGATATCTCCCCCCGGCGTATTTGGGGAAAAGCCCCTGGTGAGGGGCGTAGAGGCCGTTAAGCAGGCCGGGGATGCGCCACTGGCCGCCGTGGGCGTGGCCGCAGAGGGCCAGGTCGAAGCCGTAGCAGGCGTAGAAGCGAAAGGGCTCCGGGCGGTGGGAAAGCAGGATGGTGTAGTTCCCGTTGCGGGGCTGGGTCCCCACATGGGCCAGCTGCTGCAAAAAGCTGCGGCTATTCCCGCCGTTGCAGGCCGGGTGGACAGCGGAGGCGTCCGGGTCGTCCACCCCGCAAAGGTTCAAGGCCTGGCCCTTTACTGTCACCGTCACCATCTCCCCGGAAAGGCGGCGCACCCCGTACCGCGCCAGCAGCGCCATATCGCCGGGGAGGGCCTTGCCCTTGTGCCAATATTCATGGTTCCCGGTGACGTAGTAGCAGGGATACCTCCCCGCCACCCCCCGCAGGAAACACTCCACATTGCGTATGTCCTGCCGGTGGTCGAAGATATCCCCGGCCATCAGCAGCAGCTCCGGCTTTTCCCGGTGGATGGTCTCGATCAGCTGCCGCTCCTCCTCCCCATGCTTGCAGGCGTGGAGGTCGGAAACCAGGGCGATGCGAATCGGACAGGCAAATCGCCCTGTGGGCAGCCGATACCGGCGGACCGTAAGTCCGTTATACAGCCCCGGCAGCACCAGGGCGCCCAACAGCGTCCCTCCCAAAAGCCAGGGCCGGAGCTCCTTTTTCCCCGCCATCACCACTTCCCCTTTCCGGCGGAGCAGTCCTCCGCCGCTCTTTATTTTACTACAGATTCGAGGAAAAGACCAGACCCCGCCGGGGTGCCCCCGGAGTCTCGCCCTACCCGGCCCTAAGGGGCCTTAACCCTCCAAAGGGGCGCAAGCCACTGCCTGGAGTCTTAGTTTGCGGGGCCGAAGGCCGCCGGGGTGCCCCCGGAGTCTCGCCCACCAGAGGCACCCCGCAACATCCCGGTGGGATGTTTTTGAGAGCACAAAAACTGCGCAGTTTGAACGTTTCTGGCAGGTGGGGAGTGGTCAAATCACACAGATTTTCCTATTAAGTTTGCTGTGTTATTGAAACCTTTTGTCATTCTTCTTTTTGCTTCTTTTTCTTCTTTTGCAAGAAGAAAAAGAAGGCGGGGATGGGCGGCAGCCCGGATTGGCATAAAAACCGCATTTGACCACTCCCGACAAGGAACCCCCTTGACAGCTTTTCCGGAACACAGTATAATAAAATCTGTCTCAAATGATACAGATTGGAGCGCTTGCCATGTCCCTTTCCCCTGACCATCTGCGCTTACTGTCCCAGTTCTTTCTCTTCCGGAACCTTTCCCCGGAGGAACTGGCGGCCCTCGCCGCCGGTCTTACGGTAGAGCGGTACCCCCCTGGGGCGGTGATTTACAGCCGCCAGGAGTTCCGGCAGGCCATGGGGGTGGTGCTGGAGGGGAGCCTTTCGGTGCTTAAGGGGAAGGAACTGCTCCTCAACACCTTGGGGCCGGGGCAGTGCTTTGGGGCGGCGGCTATCTTCTGCCCGGCGGAGGACTACGTCACCACGGTGATGGCAAAGACCCCCTCCGCCCTGGTTTTTCTCTCCGGGCAATGGCTCACTGGGCTTTTTGCCCAGCACCCCGCCTCCGCCGTGGCCTACATCGCCTTCCTATCCCAGCGCATCCGGTTCCTGAACCGGAAAATCGACAGCTTCACCGCCCCCAACGCCCAAGAGACCCTGTACCGCCATCTGCTGGCTGCCCAACAGGGGGACGCGGTGGAGGTAGCCGGTGGCTACAGCCAGCTGGCACGGGCGCTGAACCTGGGCCGCGCCTCCCTCTACCGGGCCTTGGAGACCCTGGAGGCGGAGGGGCGCATCCGGCGGGAGGGAAAGCGCATCCTCCTTCTATCGCCCCCTGACGCCTCTTTGGAATAACGCGGCCCGCACCGCTATGGGAAAGTCTTATCACCTCACAAAAAGGAGTTTTATATCATGAAAAAGCTGTTTTCCTTTGTCCTTGCCCTGGTCCTTGCGCTGTCCCTGGCCGGGTGCTCCGGGGGCGCCCCCGCCTCCTCC
>WSMP01000096.1 GCA_013316495.1 Angelakisella sp. | reverse complement strand
AAGGCTTGACCGAAACTTTACCGGCCTTCGGCCCTGCTGGCTAAGACTCCAGGCAGTAACTTTCGCCCTTCGGAGGGTTAAGGCCCCTTAGGGCCGGGTAGGGAGTGACACCGGCGGCACGCCGGAGGGGGTGACACCGGCGGCACGCCGGAGGGGGTGACACCGGCGGCACCCCGGAAAAGGAGGGATGATTATGTCCGCACCATTGGCCGATCGTATCCGGCCCCGCACCCTTTCCGAGATGGTGGGGCAGGAGCACCTCTTGGGGGAAGGCGCCCTTCTGCGGCGCATCGCCCAGGGGGGAAGCATCCCCAACATGATTTTTTACGGCCCCTCCGGCGTGGGCAAAACCACCGCCGCCCGTATCATTGCCGCCTCGGCGGGAAAGAAGCTGGAGCGCCTCAACGGCACCACCGCCTCCACCGGGGATATCAAAGCCATCATCGCGGGGCTTAGCGGCTTCGACGCCCTGGGCGGGGTGATTCTCTACCTGGACGAAATCCAGTACCTGAACAAAAAGCAGCAGCAGACCCTTCTGGAGTTCATCGAGGACGGTTCCATCACCCTCATCGCCTCCACTACCGAAAACCCCTACTTCTACGTCTATAACGCCATCCTCAGCCGCAGCACCGTCTTTGAGTTCAAGCCGGTCTCTGCCCCGGAGATTCAGCGGGGACTTGGGCGGGTGGCAAAGGTACTAAGGGAGGACGCCCCCGGCCTGGAGATAGAGGACGGGGTGATTCCCCACATCGCCGCCACCTGCGGCGGGGACGTCCGGAAGGCGGTAAACGCCCTGGAGCTGGCCTACCTGGGAGCCTGCGCGGGGGAAGGCCCCCGGCGAATCACCCTGGCGGACGCCCAGGCGGTGAGCCAGCGCAGCGCCATGCGGTACGACCGGGAGGGGGACGAGCATTATGACCTCCTCTCCGCCCTTCAAAAGTCCATCCGGGGCAGCGACCCGGACGCTGGCCTCCACTACCTTGGGCGGCTGCTGGAGGCGGGGGACCTCCTGGCCCCCTGCCGCCGCCTGCTGGTCATCGCCGCGGAGGACATCGGCCTGGCCTACCCCATGGCTATGGCCATCGTTAAGGCCTGTGTGGACGCGGCGCGGGAGCTGGGCCTGCCGGAGGCCCGCATCCCTTTGGCCCAGGCGGTGGTCCTTCTGGCTACCGCGCCCAAGTCCAACTCCGCCTACCTGGGCATCGACGCTGCTATTGC
Organism: Angelakisella sp.; assembly: GCA_013316495.1. Classification (GTDB taxonomy): domain Bacteria; phylum Bacillota; class Clostridia; order Oscillospirales; family Ruminococcaceae; genus Angelakisella. Next base: position 4,811 of record WSMP01000096.1, on the reverse strand, counting down.
GGACATCCGGCAGGGAAAGGCGGGGCCTATCCCCCGGTGCCTCCAAAACAGGCACTGCGATGGGGCGGACGCCGCCGTAAAGGGGCAGTTTTACCAATATCCCCACGATTTCCCCGGCCACTGGCTCCCCCAGCAGTACCTGCCGGACCTACTGGCGGGCGCCGTCTACTACCAGTACGGCAGCAACAAGACGGAGCAGGCCGCCCGCGCCTATTGGGAGGCCATCAAGGGGAAATAGCCGCCGGATCAGGTCCGATGGAAACACACCAAAAAATACAGGGAACCTCGAAAACGGGGCTCCCTGTTTTTTTATCCCACAACACAGATTAAAGGAGGATCTACTTATGGAAAAGATGACGGAAGCCATCGCGCGCTATTTGGAGGACTGCGAGCTGGGACGAAAGCTCTCTGCCAGCACCGTCAAAGCCTACCGCATCGACCTTTTGCAGTTTTCCCGGTTCACCGGGGGCGCTTGGGGAGACCGGGAGCTGCTGAACCGGTATGTGAAGCATTTAAACCAGACCTTCGCCCCCCGCTCGGTGAAGCGAAAGCTCGCCAGCGTCCGGGCCTTTTACCAGGAGCGGGAGCAAAGCGGCCTTTTGAAGGAAAATCCCTTCCAAAAGCTCCACCTGCGCATCCAGTCCCCCCAGCAGATTCCCAGGGTAATCCCCGGCCAGATGGTTCGGGATATCCTCCGGGCCGCCTACGACGCCTACCAGCCCGCCGCCCCCGGCGGACGGCAGACCCTGCGGGACATTGTGGTGCTGGAGCTGCTCTTCAGCACCGGGCTGCGGGTTTCCGAGCTTTGCGCCCTCACCAAAGCCAGCTTCCGCCTGGAGGAGGGCCTGCTGCGCCTGCTCATCGACGGCAAGGGGCGGAAGGAGCGGGTGGTGCAGCTTGCCACCCCGGAGCTGCTGCGGCTGATGGAGACCTACTGCCGGGAGTTTTCCGGGGAGATACAGCGGGAGGGGAGCATCCTCCTCAACCGCCGGGGCCGCCCCCTCTCCCCCCAGTCGGTGCGGCGAATCATCCACCGCTATTTAACCCAGGTGGACCCCTCCAGCCACATCACCCCCCATATGTTCCGCCACACCTTCGCCACCGCCCTGCTGGAGGCAGGGGTGGATATCCGCTACATCCAGTCCCTTCTGGGCCACAGCTCCATCTCCACCACCCAAATCTACACCCATGTTTCCACCCGCCAGCAGACCCTGCTCCTCACCGAGAAGCACCCGCGGGCGGGGATGACCTTTTCCCTGGCGGGCAGAGGATAATATACCATTATCCTGCATTTGTCAACCGAATCCCACAATTTTTTGACTTTTGTAAAGCATTTTTTGTCCTTTACAGGCATTTTTCGCCAGCGCCGCCTTGCCCCCCTGTGGGATAATGGTATATTATGGAATCATACCAAATCTAGGGAGTGAAAAAGGATGCAGAACACCCTGGGAACGCTGATTGAGGCCCTGCAGCAGGCAGTGGACCGGGCTCAGGAGCAGCTCCAAGCCTACCAGCTGCGGATGCTCAGCGAATATTTCGACCCGGATAACCGGCCCCTTTATGTAAAGCTGCGCCTGCCCCGCCTGCCGGAGGGCGGCGGCCCCCTGGAGCATGTGGAGGTGGAGGTTCCCCGCCTTTCCCTGGTGCAGATGGGGACCGTGGCCCTGGACGAGGTGGAGCTGGACTTCCCCCTGCGCCTCCACGGGGTGGAGGAAAAGGGCCGGCAGCTGCTGGTGGAATTCCCCGGCTCCGCCCTGGCGGATGAAAACTGCGCCAGGGTGCGGGTGCGCTTCAAGGGGGGCAATCCCCCGGAGGCGGTGATGAAGCTCAACGACACACTGATGAGCATAATCCCGTAAGGGCCTATTCAGGATCTCCCGGTGGGCCGAATAGGCAGGGATTTTTGCGTCCTGCAAGGCAAAAAACCGCAGAAATACTTGCTGTATTGCAAGGTTTTTTAACGCCGCAGGGCACAAAAAGACCTGTCGAGGCGGTGTGCAGGGAGATCTTGAATAGGCTCTAAGGGCAAGCCCTGCCGGGAGAACGATAAGACAGAAAAGGAGGAACCTTTATGGCAGACATCATCAATATGGCGGACCAATTCAGCGGCCTCCCTATGGAATCCCTCATCGGCGGACCTCTCCAGGCCGCCTGCAAGGCGGAGGTAATGCTGGCCGCCGCCACCACCAACTTTATTGAGACGGTGGGCTTCCAGGACGCCGACGGCACCGGCGGCCCCCGCAAGGCCAAGACGGTGGCCTTCAGCTTCCAGCGCCCCGCCACCGACCCGGAGGGAAAGACCATCGGCAGCGAAACAGTCTCTCTGGAGGTGCCGGTGCTGAGCATTGTCAACATCCCCAACCTCATGGTCCAAAGCGTGGACGTCACCTTCGATATGGAGGTAAAATCCTCCGTCTCCTCCCAGCAGACCACCGACAAAAGCGGTACCCTGGACGCCCATGCCAAGCTGGGCTGGGGCGTCTTCTCCCTGGACGTCTCCATCAAGGGCTCCGTTTCCAGCCATGAATCCAACACCCGCTCCAGCGATAACTCCGCCAAGTACCACGTTTCGGTCCAGGCGCGCCAGGGCGGGACGCCGGAGGGCCTCAGCCGGGTGCTGGATATCCTCACCTCTGCCGTGCAGCCCAAGTCCATCACGCTGGATAATTCCCAGAAGTCCATACCCGCCCCGCCTGCGGAACACTTCCAGTCTCCGGAGCCTGCCGCCCCAGCCCCTGCGCAGCTAGGCGCCAAGGCCGGCCGCCAAAGGTAAGGCAGCTTGGGCGAGGGATGCTTTGACCTGTCCGATGTGGGCTATGTCCGGCGGGTGGTGGTGGGCAACTGCGACCCGGAGCGCATGCTGCCGGAGGAGGAGATCCAAAAGCAGCAGGAGTTTCTTAACCGCTGCCTTTCCGGCACCCCGCGGGGGCGAATCATTGGCCAGGAGTACAACTTTTACCTGCTGAACATCGGCCAGCACCAGGTGGTGGTGCAGTATGTTTGCTATCATGTGGGATTTCCCCGCCGGCCCTTCTGGCTGTAGGGTCTGTTCAAAATCGCAAGGCGGCGCGCAGAGCGCTTTTGAAGGGGCTTTAGGGGCGGGGTGGAAAGGAGAAAGGGATGGAAAACACAACCCCTTTGGGGAGCTTTATACCGGAGCTGCCCGCCACGGACGGGCAGTGGTCCGGCACGCGGGGGGACAGCGACTGGCTCTTTGACCTTGGCGCGACGAAGTGGGATATTTACGACAGCAACCCCCTGCAAATACCCCATCCCACACGCACCTGGGGAGAAATCATTGGCGACTGCTATTACCCCAATGCGGACCGCGTCGCCTTCCAAAACAGCTTCCCGGATTTTGACCCTTACGTAGTCGCCGTCACCGACAGCACCGGGCAAAGCCTGGACGGGGTGTATCAAACCCCCGCCGGGGAGACTATCAGCGGGGACCGCTCCACAAACTTCCGCGCAGCGGACCGGTGGGTGGCCGAACAGATCGACTGCTCGGTCTGCCAGGTGCAGGACCTGCGCTCCCAGGAGCGCCTCACCTGGCACGAGAAGGAGGACACAAAAACCATCATCCTGGTGCCCAGGGCCATCCACGGCTTTGTTCACCACAGCGGCGGCATCGAGGTGGTGAACCGCGGCGGCATCGGCGGGGGAAGGGAGGATATCCCCTGGAGCCAGCAGCGGATCCTGAACGGCGAGGAGCTTTACCGCGTGAGGAATTTGGACCTTTGGCGCCGGGTGAAGAAGGCCGGGGACTATACAGCCGGGGATGCGATCACCCTCAGCTATGTCTGCCTGGACCCCGCCGCCGGACCCACCCCGGCCCAGCAGGCCAAGGCCCAGGAGCTGCTAAGCAGCTGGCCGGCGCTCTTTGGAAGGGCCCAGGAGCTGCTGGCGGAATATGTCCAGGCGGAATGGCTCCCGGACGGGGGCGACTGGCAGGCCAGGGCAACCGAGCTTATCATCTACCAGGAGGTGCTGTGGGAGCAGATGACCGCCGGCATCCTCTGCGATTTTTCCCTGGACCCGGAGCACGGGCTGGGGGTCCGCATCCTGGGGGATGGCTCCATGCTGACCGGCCCTGGGGACATCGCCCTTTAATTTTTCTGGCACATATAAAAACCTGTTCAGCATCTAAAAACAGCCGGGGCTTTGCAGCCTCGGCTGTTTTTTGTATTGGCGGGGCTTTTTCTTCAGTCCTCGCCCTCAAACACCGTTTCCACCACCTTGGAGGACTGGGGGGTGCTGTACCGCCACCGCTCCATGTGGCTCCCCTGGAAGAAATACCGCAGGGGTGCGGGGGACCAGGGGGCGTCAAAGGCGTCCACAATGATGAGCTTAATTTTCATCTTGCCGGGGAGGATGCTTTTGATGTAGACGCTGGCCTGCTGGCCGGGGGTGACGCCGGAGCAGGGCTCCGCCAGGCCCGCCAGGTTGGGGGCCAGCTCCACAAAGACGCCGTATTCCTCCACCGAGCGGATGACCCCCGCCACCGTCTCCCCAGGGGAAAAGCGGGCGGCGTTTTCCTCCCAGCTGCCCAGCAGCTCCTTGTGGGTGAGGCAGATGCGCCCCCCTGCCTCCGGATCCAGGCTGCGCACCACCGCCCGGATGTCCTCCCCGGTGCGGAACCGGTCCCGCGGGTGGGCGATGCGGGAGACGGAAATCTGGTCGATGGGAATGAGGGAGGGGAGGCCGCAGCCGATATCCACAAAGCAGCCGAAGGGCTCCAGGTGGGTGACCCGGCCGGGGATAACATCCCCCGGAACCAGGCGGGAGAGATACTCCTCCCGGCACCGCTCCTG
>WSMP01000095.1 GCA_013316495.1 Angelakisella sp. | reverse complement strand
GGCTTATTGACAGGATTGCGCAGAAGCGCCGCGGGATGGAAGGTTCCGGTCATCAAAGTGCCGTTCTTTTCGATGAACTGGCCGTGCTGCTTTGTGACCTTAAAATCCTTTTGAATCAGGCTCACCGCCGCAATCCGCCCGATACAGACGATAATGGCGGGACGAAGAATGGCGGTTTGGTTTCGCAGCCATCCCATACAGGCGGCAATCTCGTCCGGGGCAGGATCCCGGTTTTGGGGCGGGCGGCACTTCACCATATTGGCGATGTAGATATTCTTCTTTCGGGAAAGCCCGGCGTACTCCAGCATCTTGTCCAGCAGCTGACCGCTGCGCCCCACAAAGGGCTCCCCCTGCTTGTCCTCGTTTTCCCCAGGGCCCTCCCCAATGAGCAGGATTTTTGCCCCTGGAGCCCCCACGCCGAAGACCACATTGTGGCGGGTGGCTGCCAGGCCGCAGTTCTGGCACTCCAGCACCTCTTCTCTCAATTCGTCCAGATTTTCGTACACCACTGAACACCTGCCTTCTGTCAAAATCTATCCTTTCCCGCCTGGCGGCGGGATACCTCCGCCCCCCGCCGGAAGAATCCTTCCGGCGGGGTCAAGCGACCAGTCCTGTAAGCCGAGTTCTGTATTTGACAACGATCTATCTTGGCCCGGCGTCGCCGCCGGACTCCAGCCACCTAAGCGGGACCGGCGGGCCGCCGTTTTGTCCCTGTGCGGTGTTGCTTCGGGTAGGGTTTACATAGCCGTCCGGTCTCCCGGACGCTGGTGAGCTCTTACCTCGCCTTTCCACCCTTGCCGGCGGAGCTCTGAAGGCCCCGGCCGGCGGTATCTCTCTGTTGCACTGTCCCTGGAGTCGCCTCCGGCTGCCGTTAGCAGCTACCCTTGCCCTGTGAAGCTCGGACTTTCCTCAGACGCGGCCTTTCGGCCTGCGCCCGCCGCTGTCTGGACTGCTCGCGGGAAAGCTGCATCTATACCATATAATATAGAACGCCGCTTTCAAAATGGAAGGGCCCGCATCCCCGCGCCCGGCGATACGGACCCTATAAATAGTATAGCACAAAATCCGAAGAAACGCCAGTCCCTCCAGGGCGATTCCTCCCTCTTTACTCCTTCCGGAAGAGGTACCCCACCCCCAGATAATAGTAATCCGAGGGGAGGAATTCACCCTTTTCGGTGCGGCCGCACTCCATCGTCTCCTCATGATAGACGTAGGTGCGCTCCAGGCAGCACTCGGTATCCAACACGCTGGTGGCGGTGTAGCTGAAGGTGAAGGTCCGGTTGGGATTTGCGCGCTCGTAGGCGAAGTCCACCGTCAGCAGCTGTCCCTCGCTGCGGCAGCTGTAGCCGCGTCCGGAGTAATCCACGCTCCGCAGGCGCATATTGGAGGGGATCCACTCCACCAGCCGGTATCTGCCATAGGGCATATTCCGGTCCAGCTCCACCTTGATGGTGACGGTGGTCTCCCCGCCCAGGTGCTTCTGCTCCTCCGGGGTGTCCATGGTTTTGGTGACAGCAATGCGGGGGGAATCCGCCAGCTCCAGCTGCTCCGGGGTGCCGGTGTAGTAGAGGCTGGCCAGGGCGGTACCGTCCCCCTCTGTCTGAAGGTCCAGGGCCTTAAAGTCTGCCTCGTCCAGCACAAGGCGCAGGCTGCCGCTCCGGGTGAGGGTGACCTTTTCCCGCTTTCCGCCGTAGGTATAGCTGACGGTGGGCAGTTCCTCCTCCTTCACCTGGAAGTGGTTGATATAGAGGGCGGCCTCCAGCTGGCAGGGGCCTCGCATTGTACCGTAGCTGGTCATGCTGTTGTTGGCCAGGTACGCCATCATCTTCTCCGCGTCGTCGGAAGCGCCGGTAAGAACGGCGCAGGCCAGGGCCCCCGCGGTGTTATCAATGCTCTCGTAGGCCGTGTTCCCCGAAATATAGAGGCTCCCCCGCTGGTCCTGGAGCTTTGGGGCGATGATCTGGGAATAGAGCTTTTGGGCGGCGGGCTGGTCCAGGTAGTGCAGCCCTGCGATGAGGTATTCGCTTTCCCGCACCGGCAGGCCGGTGTTTTTGGCCCTGGTGCGCAGCAGCGTCTCCTGCTCATCGGAGAGATTTCTCAGGGCGGCAAGGCCCATCAGGGCGGCGGCCCGTTCCAGGTCGCTATCGGTACTGGTGTAGGTGGTATCCAGGTAGCTGGACAGGGTATCCCGGTTCAGCAGCTCCCAGGCGGCCACCGCCGCCCTGGCGGAGACGGTCACATCCGCCTCTGCGTAGGGGTAGATGCGCACCCCGCCGGTATCCCCGCTGTTATCCTCCCAGGTGAGCTGGATATTTGCAAGCTCCGGCTCCGGATGCACATAATCCTCCCCGAAGAAGGCGCTTACGGCCCTTTCCACCGCGGCGGTGGCAAGGCGGGCGTCTGCCCGGCCGCTGTTATCCTGGTACAGCAGGCTCCATGCCTGCATAAAGGGCTGCTGGCCCTTGTTGTAAATGTCGATTTCCACCGGGTAGAGGGCGGGCTGGATGGAACCCAGGCCGTCCGCCAGATCCACAACGCGGTGGACGGGGAAGACCAAAGCGCTGTCCCGCACCGAGAAGGGCATCCTCACCCCGTCGCTGTATTCACCGCACTTGGCGGTAACCGTCATGGTGTATTCCCCGGCGGGGAGCTTCCGGAACACCAGGGGGAGGGTCTCCCCCGCGGGGGCCTGGGCCTCGGTCTCCAGCGGTTCGCTGTAGCCTTCGATGGAGGCGGTGTAGTGCACCAAATCCCCTGTCTGGATGCCGGTGCCGAAGCCCCGAACGGTGCAGGCGATGGTATCTCCGGAAAGGAAGGTTTCGGAGAGAATGGGGTCAATGCGGAAGGGCAAGGTGGTGTAAAGGCGGCTCTTGGTAAAGCCCCAATAGGCCCGCTGGTCCAGGGCCACCGCGGTCAGCCGCCACTGGGTCAGGTTTTCCGGCAGCTTCACCGTCAGGGCCACCGTTCCGTCCGCGCCGGTGGTGCCGGTGAGGAAGTCTGCTGTATCCTTAAAGTCCTCCCGGATGGTGACGCCGCCGTCACCGCCGCCGCCTCCCTTGCCGCCGTCGTCATAGTAGATATTGGCCCCGTGCTGGATGTAGGAGGCGGAAACCTGGGGATAGCTGTAAAACACCGAGCCGTAAAGGTCCTGTCCCATATTGATGTACTGCTCCCGAACGGAGAAGATGGCCTCATCCACCACCCCCAGGCAGACGTTCCCGCCGGCGATGGGCTGGCCGTCCTGGCTGGTGAGGCGCAGGGTCACCTTGGCGGTGTCCCCCGGCCTGTAGTCCTCCTGCTCCGGCAGCACCTGGAGCTCCAGGGAGCGGCTGTCCGGGTCCACATCCATGGTGAAGGGTTTGATGGGATAGATGCGCACCCCGTCGAAGTAGGCTCCGCAGAGGGTGAAGTTGGGGAGCTTTTCCTCGGTGCAGGAGATAATCCCGCTGGAGCCACCCAGCTTGGGGCTCTCCAGGAGGTTTCGCTGGAGGAGATTTGTCATCACCCTGCCGCCCTCTTCCAGGGGCAGGCCGTTATCCATCACCTGGTACTGGGCTTCGTCCCCATAGGCAAAGGTGGCGCCCCAGTAGGAAACCCACTTCATCTCCTCGGTGCTGGTGAGGGAGGTCTTCACCTGGAAGGTATGGAAGTGCCCCTTCCGCTCCTCATCCTGGGTGCAAATCCAGGGATTGCCCAGGACCAGGGTGGTCCGCTGCTCCCCACCGTCGGTGGTGGAAATCTCCACATAGTAATAGTCCATCCCCTCGGTGGGGGGCAGGATATCCGGAATGGTCAGGCTCCCGTCCGCCCCGGTGCGCTGGGTAAAGGTTTTTTCCACCTGGTCATTTCGGGTATAAACCGCGCGGGGGATGCTCTTCTTGGTATAGCGGTCATAGTAGGGGTCCAGATCTGTGCGGATAAAGCTCACCTTGTGGAGGTCTATCTTCACATTGGCCTGGGCAGAGGCGCCCCGAAGAGCGCTATAGTCCTGAATCACCTGGCGGCCGCCGGGGATTTTGCTGAAATCAATTTGGTTGGCGGTGATGACCAGGTCGCTCTTTTTATCCTGGCGCACCTCTTCCGCCTCCAGCATCAGGGTGGTGGGGAAGACATACACCGTCTCCTGCACCGAAAGGTCCACATCACTGGCATCGCTATTGGAAGCGCTGATATGAAAATCCAGAGGATACCAGCCCCAGCCCCGGTAGCTGTCCGCGGCGCTGGCGGTGAAGGGCACCTGAATCAGCCCCTTTTCATCGGTGACATATTTTTTCTCATCGTACCCCGGCGCGGTGAGGTTCATCGCCATCCCGGCGGCGGGGGTGCGGTCCATCAGCGTCACCTCCACCTGGGCCTGCACCGTCTCCCCTGGGCGGTAATAGAGCTTATCGCTGGAGATAGCGGCGGTATAGATGGGCTTTTTGTACTGGGCGATGTCGGCGTACTCGGAACAGATGGGAGTATACCAGCTCCCCTCCTCCCGCTCGTAGTCCACCGGGAAGACCTTGATGGAAACGCTGTCGCCAGCGATGTTCTCGTAGGCAAACTCCCCGGTAAAAATCCCATCGGGGCTTACCGCCACCCTCTGGGTAAAGAGGGGCAGGTCGTTCCAGCCGTGGTACAGCTCCACCTGCACTTCCTGGAGGGCGGACGCCTCCTTCCGGGGGCGCGCCACCCCCCAAAACTTGATGGTATCCTCCCGACGGTAGATAGGCCGGTCGGTATAGAGGAAGCCATAGTACTGCTGGTTCAGCGCCGGCTCGCTTTTGCTGCTGGTATAAATCAGGTCGTAGTAGACGGTGCCGTCCTCCGCTGTAAGAGAATAGACAACCTCGTTGGGCCGGGTGCTCTCATCCTCCTCCGGTGCGATTTGGGTAAGATCCAGGACGGTGATGCCGTTTTCATCCCCGGTGATGGTGTAATCCGCCCCGCTCCCCTGGAAGGGGTCCCTGTAGACCTCCAGCTTCGGGACCTTCACTGCGGCGCCGGTTTTGGTGCTGTTGTACCAAAGGACAGCCTCCCCCATCCCTATCTGCTTATAGACAGCGCTTTCCTGAACCTGGAGGAGCTTCTGCACCGGACGCTCCGGCTGGACCGAGGGGGTAACGGTAGCCACGTACCAGCCCGCTTCCAGGGTTTGGGGGAAGACGATATCCAGCTGGTAAAGGTCTTCCTCTCCCAGCAGCTCTGCGGCGTTTTGGGTAAAATCCAGCACCTGGGGCAGGCCGGCGGTATCCACCCGCAGCTCGCCAGGGAGGTTTATTTTCCGGTGCAGCTCCTTCTTATACCGCTCCCCATCCTCCAGCCGGTGGACGGCAACGGCAAAGCTCTCCTCCGGGGAGACCCCCTCTTTCCCCCAAGTGTTGAAGCGCAGGTCCAGCACCGGGTAATCCTGGGGCAGGAAGGTTTCCGCCTTGTTGGTCATGGTGTAGGCGGCTGTGCCGTCTGGGCAGACAGTGAAGGAAAAGCTAAAGTCCTCCTGGAGCTTTCCCTTGCCCCCCTCGGCCCCCAGCCCTGCCTGGATAGTGATGGTATACTGGGTATCATAGCGCAAGCCATCGCTCCAGGTTTCGCTTTCCTGGTCCCAGCCCCGGAAGGGGATGAAGGCCACAGTATTCCCCATGTAATGGAACCGGCCCTTCAGCTCCGGCTGGATGACAAAGTAATTGTCCAGCTTTTCCGGCGGAACGGAAAAGGTCATTTCAATCGCGGCATCCTCCGGGACCTCCACCGCGCCATTGGCGGGGAAAGCCCCTGTCACGGTCAGGGGCTCATCTGCGGGATTTTTCCGGCACCCTGCGGCAGCCAGGGCCAATCCCAGGCATAGGGCCAGCAGCAGCCAGCGTCCCAGGGTAAACAGGCGGTCTTTTTTGTATAACTTCTTCATAAAAACGGCCTCCATTCCGTCAATCAGATTTTTCTTTCTGATTAAGATAACGAATGGAGGCGGGCATTTATTTCCAAGGTGGGGATTTTTTGTGGAACAGCCTTGCCGAACCACGGCGAATCTGGTAAAATAAAGCTGGCACTGCCGAAAAGCGGT
>WSMP01000094.1 GCA_013316495.1 Angelakisella sp. | reverse complement strand
CCGCTCCACCTCCGATGGGCTGCTTTCTGCCTCTCTGCTGGAGGGGTTCCCGCTGTCCACCGGCTGCCGCTCCGGAGCAGAGGAAGAGGAGGAAGCGGAGCTTGGAGACCGGCTCTCTGCGGCGCTGGAGGCAGAGGGCTTTTTCTCCCCCTGTACCGGCTCCTGTACCGGCAGCGGCTCCCCCAGGCGGAAGGAGCGCTGGGTCTGTTCCGGGGCCCGGTATATATCCCAGATGCGCTCCTTGCAGCTTTGGGTCAGGTGGTAAACAGTATAGTTTTTGCTCAGGGTCCCCTCCAGGAAGAGGGTGGCGGTGGCAGGCAGCTCCAGCCGGGCCAGGAACTGGAGGGCTGCGCTCCGCTGCAAGCAGTCGGTGGCGGAAAGGTCGGTGTCCAGCACCGAAAGGGCTGTCTCCTGCAATTCCGCCCCGGCATCCTCCAAAAACAGGGGCAGGCTTTGCCGGATGATTTGGGCGATGAGAAGGGCAGCCCGGTCGCTGCGCTCCCGCTCCCCGCCCTTGTAGGCCGGGTAGGTGATAACATCCATCACCCGGCGGCCATCCATCAGGTAGTGTCCCCTGGGCATGGCAATCTGCCGATCCTCCAGCTCATAGTCCAGGTCCACCGCCAGGTCGTAGTCCACCGGCCCGATGCAGCGGATAAGCTGGTCCAGGTCCTCCGTCTCCACCAGGACGCGGCGGTGAATGGGAATATCCAGGTACTGGGCCAGTCCCTTCTGGGCGTAGCCCAGCCCCCCCTGCCGCCACATCCGTCCAATGGTGGTGCCTTGTCCGCCGTATTCCAGGTAGGCGTGGGAGGGCAGAACACAAAGGGCAATTTTTCCCTGGTCGGGGAGGAAGCCCAGCAGCAGGTAGGTCTCAGGCTCCATCCCCGCCTTTTCGCACCCGGCCACCAGCAGGGTCAGCCGCTCCTCGGTGCTGGGCAGATAGGTGTTGGGAGCCGCCGTTTCTTGGGTCTTCTGCGGCTCGTTTCGCGTCTGGGCGCGGGAGTAGGAGATAAAACAAACCGCCCCCAGCACCAGCATCATGGCAAAGAAGGTGATGCCGAAGGAGGTGGAAAATCCCATCAGCCAGTCGTTTGTTTCCCGCTTCATCCAAAAGTCCCCCCCTTTTTATCTGGAGTATGGGCCGGGCCGAAGCGGGCTAAACACAGAAGCTCCCCAGACTTTCCCGGAAAATGTATTTTACCCCTTGACAAATCCTTTGCCCAAGTTTATAATAACAATTGAACAATCGCTCATATGAAAGGATGATGGAAATGTCCGGAAGCCAGGCTCCCCATTGCGGCTATATGCACCTCCACGAGGAGGTGATTCAGCGGGTGAACCAGGAGATGCCGGAGGAGGAGACCCTTTTCGACCTGGCGGAGCTCTTTAAGGTCTTTGGGGATTCCACCCGTATCCGCATCCTCTATGCGCTGTTCCAGTCGGAGATGTGCGTCTGCGATATCGCCCAGCTGCTGGGAATGACCCAGTCCGCCATCTCCCACCAGCTCCAGACGCTGAAAAAGAGCAAGCTGGTGAAGTACCGCCGCCAGGGCAAGACGGTGTTCTACTCCCTGGCAGATGCCCATGTCCGCGCCATCATCGGCCAGGGGATGGAGCATGTCACCGAATAGACCGATTTTTGGGAAAGGGGAAAGAGACATGAGAAAGAGCTACAAACTGATTGACCTGGATTGCGCCAACTGCGCCGCGAAAATGGAGGACGGTATCCGGCGTATCGACGGTGTCCTCTCTGCCACCGTCAGCTTCATGAGCCAGAAGCTCACCATCGAAACCGAGGACGGGCGCATGGACGAGGTGATGCAGGAGGTGGTGCGGGTCTGCAAAAAGGTGGAGCCGGACTGCCAGATTGTGCTGAGGTAGGGAAGGAAGGGTGCCCCATGACGAAGAAGCAAAAAAGGACCCTGTATCGTATCCTGGCTAGCGGCCTCCTCTTCCTTCTGGGCCTGCTGCTGCCCTTGGAGGGGGTCGGAAAGCTCCTCATCCTCCTGCCGGCCTACGCCATTATTGGCTGGGATGTCCTTTGGAAGGCGGCCCGAAATATTATAAACGGCCAGGTCTTTGACGAAAACTTTCTGATGGCCTTAGCCACCGTGGGGGCCTTTTTCACCGGGGAATACCCGGAGGCGGTGGCAGTGATGCTCTTTTACCAAACCGGAGAGCTGTTTCAAAGCGTGGCGGTGGGCCGTTCCCGCCGCTCCATCGCCGCCCTGATGGACATTCGTCCGGATTACGCCAACATCGAGGAGAACGGACTTCTCCGCCAGGTGGATCCGGAGGAGGTGGCGGTGGGGGATACCATCGTCGTCAAAGCCGGGGAGCGTATCCCTCTGGACGGGGTGGTGCTGGAAGGGAACTCCTCCCTGGATACCGCCGCCCTCACTGGGGAGAGTCTGCCCCGCGCCGTCGCCCCCGGCGACCCGGTAATCAGTGGCTGCATCAACCAAAGCGGGCTGCTGCGGGTGCGGGCCACCAAGGTCTATGGGGAATCCACAGTGGCCCGCATCCTGGACCTGGTGGAAAACGCCAGCACCAAAAAGGCCAAGGTGGAAAACTTCATCACCCGGTTCGCCCGGTACTACACCCCGGTGGTGGTGGTGGCGGCAGTGCTGCTGGCGGTTCTGTCGCCTCTCCTTACCTCGGTAAGCTGGCAGGAGGGGGTCCATCGGGCCCTTATCTTCCTGGTGATTTCCTGTCCCTGCGCCCTGGTGATTTCGGTGCCCCTCAGCTTTTTCGGGGGGATTGGCGGGGAATCCAAGATTGGCGTGCTGGTAAAGGGCAGCAGCTACCTGGAGGCCCTGGCGGATACCCAGGTGGTGGTCTTTGATAAGACCGGCACCCTCACCAAGGGGGTGTTTCAGGTCACCGCTATCCATCCCCAGGGGATGGAGGAGGCGGAGCTCTTGGAGCTTTGCGCCTTGGCGGAAAGCTACTCGGAGCATCCCATCTCCCATTCCCTGCGGAAGGCATGGGGGAAGGAGCTGGACGCCACCCGCCTGGGGGCGGTGGAGGAGCTTTCCGGCCGGGGGATTCAGGCGGTGGTGGATGGAAAAACCGTCCTGGCCGGCAACCAAAAGCTGATGGCGGAAAGGGGCATTCCCTGGGAGGACTGCGAAAGGACCGGCACCATCGTCCATCTGGCGGTGGAGGGAAGCTACGCCGGGCATATCGTCATCTCGGACGAGGTGAAGCCGGAGGCCAGCGGTGCCATCGCCGCCCTCCGCGCCGGAGGCGTCAAAAAGACGGTGATGCTCACCGGGGACGCCAAGGAAGTGGGGGAGGCCGTGGCCAGGGAGCTGGGCCTGGACGAGGTCCACAGCCAGCTGCTTCCCGGCGATAAGGTGGAGCAGGTGGAGCGACTCTTGGAAGAGACCTCCCGAAGCGGAAAGCTGGCCTTTGTGGGGGACGGCATCAACGACGCGCCGGTCCTCTCCAGGGCGGATGTGGGCATCGCCATGGGGGGCCTCGGCTCCGATGCAGCCATCGAGGCGGCGGATGTGGTGCTGATGGACGACGCCATCGAAAAGCTCCCGGCGGCCATCGCCATTGCCCGCCGGACCCTGTCCATCGCCCGGCAGAACATCATCTTCGCCCTGGTGGTGAAGGGGGTTGTCCTCCTTCTGGGGGCCAGGGGAATGGCAAATATGTGGGAGGCTGTCTTCGCCGACGTGGGGGTCTCCGTTCTCGCCATCCTCAACGCCATGCGCGCTTTGAAGGTAGAAAAATAAAAGACGGGTCCGGGGCGACGCTCCGGACCCGTCTTTCTATCCCCTCCCAGAGGAGCTGCCGCGCCCTGTTTTATTCCAGGTTTAGCTGGGTGTTCAGCAGGTGGCGGGCCAGCAGAAAGCCACCAATGGCGCTCAACAGGTCAATAACCAAAGCCACCAGCCATATCCCCGTCATGAACCGCCCTATCTGGTAGCTGAACAGAAGCAGATCCGAAAGGGAGTTTAGCTGGATATCCTGGGGGATACCAGCCATCAGCGGGAGGAGAAGATTCATCAGCAGGGAGGCCGCGGTGCCCAGCACCATGGAGATTATTCCATAGGCCCCTACCGAAGCCAGCACCTTGTGGTTCTTCACCGTGTGGCCGATAGCCATAGCGCTGTAGAGAAGGAAGAGGCCCCCCACGCCGCTTATCACAGCCTCCGCCACCAGGATGAGCCACATCACCGGCGGGAGAACGCTATGCAGCATCTGAAGAATGAGCTGCCATTCCTCCGGGGCGATGGTGGAAAGCTCCTGCTTCACCGCCTGGACCAGCTGGGGATGCCAGGCCAGCACCAGCACCGAAAGGAGCACCATCAGGGCAGTGACAACCCCCCAGACAAAGGCGCAGATGGCCTTGGACCAAAGGAGCTCCCCGGTGGAAACCGGCAGGGTAAACATCAGGTACCCCTCATCCCCCATGAGGTTTTTCCAAAAGCGCTGGAGGGTGATGATAAAGTGGACCACCATGGCCCCCAGCAGCACCAGCACATTGCCGGTCAGCACGATGTTAAGCAAAATGGCAAGCACCTCGTTGCCCACCCCCGTCCCGGCCACCGAGACGCTAAGGTTGGTCCACCCCACCAGGTCCTCCTGGACGGTGACCTTCCAGGGAACTCCCCAGAGGGAAAATCGTCCCAACACCGCAAAGCCCAGCATCACCAGGTAAAGGGGCAAATATAGGCGCAAAGTGGCCCGAAATTCGTATTTTAACAGTTTATTCATAATTCAGCATTTCCTCCAAGGGCGTTTTTTGCCCCTTTTCGGGCCGTTTTGGGTTAAAAACAGCCCCTTTTTGAACCAAAAACAGCCCGGCTACAGCCTTCTTCCACACAAGTTCATCATCTCAAACGTTTTTTCAACACCTGTAAATCTCCCGGAACAATTCATCGATGGACTTACCCTTTTCCTCCCGCAGCTCCTCCACCGGGGCGGCCAGTCCCACATGCCCGTATCCCAGGAAGACAACGTCGTCCAGTACCTGCTCCACATCCCGGATGAGGTGGGTGGAAATCACTACCGTGGCCTCCTCGCTGTAGTTGCCGATGATGGTGCTGAGGATAAACTCCCTGGCCGCCGGGTCCACCCCGCCGATGGGCTCATCCAGAAGGTACAGCTCCGCCTTGCGGCTCATCACCAGGATAAGCTGGACCTTCTCCCGCGTGCCCTTGGACATGGTCCGGAGGCGGTCCAGGCGGTGGATATCCAGCCGGAAGAGCATCTCCTCCGCCTTCTGAAGGTCAAAATCGCGGTAAAAATCCCGGAACATACTAAGGATGTCCTCCACCCGCATCCAGTCGTTGAGATAGGTGCGCTCCGGCAGGTAGGAGACCAGCCCCTTGGTGGCGGCGCTGGGCCGCTGGCCGCACACCAGCAGCTCCCCCGCCGAGGGGCTTAACAGGCCGGCTGCCGTCTTGATAAGGGTGGTTTTTCCGCTGCCGTTGGGGCCCAGCAGGCCTACAATCCGCCCGCGCCGGATGGTGAGATCCACCTGGTCCAGGGCGCGCACCGCCCCATAGATTTTGGAAAGCTGCCGGCATTCCAGCGCCGGGCCATCCCGCTTTACTTCACTCCGCTCCATGGTCTGTTTCCTCCTCTGCTTTCCCTTCTCCGTCCTCTACCTGGCGGCGAACCAGCTCCAAAGTCTCCCCGGAGGAAAAGCCCAGCCCTTCCATCCGGGTGAGGAACTGCCGGGTCTCCTCCTGGGCCATCTGACGGCGCATCTCCCGGATACGCTCTCCGTCCTGGGTGATGAACCGGCCGCTGGTGCGCTGGGCGTAGATTAGGCCGCTCCGCTCCAGCTCGGTGAGGGCCTTCTGCATGGTGTTGGGGTTCACCGCGGCCTCCGCTGCCAGTTCCCGGACATTGGGGAGTCTATCCCCCGCCCGGTATTCCCCGGTGACAATCCGCAGCTGGATTTGCTCGGTGAGCTGGAGCCAGATGGGGCGGTCCCCTGTAAGGTTCCAGGTCATTTCCCCGCCTCCTTTCGTATTATTGTACTAATCACATAATACAATAATACACATTTTTTTCTTATTGTCAAGGGGGGGAGGGGAAATTTTTGATTTGTAAAATACAAGGAGGGGGATTTATTG
>WSMP01000093.1 GCA_013316495.1 Angelakisella sp. | reverse complement strand
ATGTACTTGATGCGGTTGACGCTGACGCCCACCGAATCGGCGGCGTTGGGGCTTTCGCCCACCGCCCGGATCTGGAGTCCCATGGGGGTCTTATAAAGAAGGATCCACACCAGCAGGACGCAGATAAAGGCAAAATAGGTGAGGATGTTGTGTCCGGGAAGGATCTTCCCCAGAATGGGGATATCCTGGAGGATGGGGATATTGACGGTGGGCATCACCTTGCTGGCCAGGTTGGCAGAGTAGCCCCGGTCGCCGGAGACTAAGAACATGACGAAGATGGTGCCGCCATTTCCCAGCATATTCACCGCGATACCGGCCAGGATGATATCGGTTTTGAGCTTCAGGGCAAAGAAGCCGATCATCAGGGCGGTGAGAACCCCCAGCAGGATGGCGAACAGAAGACCCAGCCAGGCGCTTTGGAGCTTTGCGGAGAAGATAACGCCGGTAAGGGCGCAGATCATCATAATACCTTCCAGACCGATATTGGTCACCCCGGCCCGGTCCGCAATCACGGCGGCCAGCGCCGCAAAGAGGATGGGGGTGGTGATACGGAAGATGGAGAAGACAAAGGTTTCAGAGAAGATGATACCAGCCAGTTGATTCAACATTACGCCTCAGCTCCTTTCTGACCGCCCTCGGCCTTCTTTTCAGCCAGCTCTTCCTTGGCGCCCTTTACCACCAGCTTCTGGCGGTACTTGCTAAGGAACTGCTCGGCGGCGAAGAACAGGAAGATGACCGCCTGGATGATGCTGAGCATCTCGGCGGGAACATCGGTGTAGGTCTGCATCAGGTTGCAGCCCTGCTTCAGGTAGGACATGAAGAAGGCGGCAAAGGGGATGAAGATAGGGTTGTTTTTAGCCAGGATGGCGATGGTGACGCCGTCCCAGCCGTAGCCGGGGAGCTGCCGCCACTTAAAGCGGTCGTAGTACCCCAGCACCTCCACCGCGCCGCCCATGCCGGAAAGCAGGCCGCCGATGACCTGGCAGAGAACGATGGTGGCGGCCACCTTGATGCCGGAGTATTTGGCAAAGCTCTGGTTCTGGCCCACCATGCGGATGGCGTAGCCCCACTTGGTGCGGTACATAAAGAGGGCCACCAGAGCGGTCATCACCAGGGCGATGATAATGCCCCAGCTGAGGTTGGTGCGGGGAATGAGGGTGGGGATACGGGCGGTGTCCAAAAACTGGTGGGACATGGTGGCGCCCTGGGTGCGGTCCGCCATATGCCAGTTGAGGATATAGACCCCCAACTGTAAGAGGATGTAGTTGAGCATCAGGGAGGACACCATCTCGCTGGCCCCCAGCTTGGTTTTCAGCAGGGAGGGGATGAGCATGGCGGCCGCCGCCACCGCCGAGGCGATGACGATGCAGACCAGGATATGCAGCACCGGGGGCAGGGGAAGGTAGATGGCCACCGCCGCCGCCACCAGGCCGCCGAAGAAGAGCGTCCCTTCACCGGCCAGGTTGAACTGGTTGGCCTGGAACATGACGCAGACCCCAAGGCCGGTAAAGACGATGGGGATCATCCGCTCCAGGATGAGCCACAGGTACCGCAGCTTGGTAAAGGGCCCGATGATAAGGTTATAGAGGGCTTCAAAGGGGCTTTTGCTGATGATAAAGATAAAGATCATAGCCACTGCCAGGGCCAGCAGGATGGAGGCCGCGCCCCGGATGATCTCGAATTTCAGGTTTTTACGCATGGAAAACCCTCCTTATCTCCTCCGGGGACTGACGCTTGAGGCCCAGCATGTATTCGCCCATCTCCTCGTCGGTCAGGGTGGAGGTGTCTTCAAAGTAGGCAACAATCTCGCCGCCGCAGAAGACCATCAGGCTGTCGGAAAGCTCCATCACCTCGTTGAGGTCGGCGGAGACCAGCAGCACGGCGGCCCCTTCCCGGCTCAGCTCCACCAGCTTTTTGCGGATAAACTCGGTGGCGCCCACGTCGATGCCGCGGGTGGGCTGGTCGGCGATAATAAGCTTCGGGTCGCAGGAGAACTCGCGGGCCACAACCACCTTCTGGATGTTGCCGCCGGAGAGCATCTTCACCTGCTGCTTGCCGCTGCGGCAGAGGATGAGGTAATCCTGAATCAGCTGGTCGCTGGTTTTATGGATGGCGTCCATGTCAAAGAGGATTCCCTTGTTGAAGGCCGGCTTCTCAAACCGGTCGGAGATGAGGTTTTCTTCAATGGAGGCGGTGCCGGCAGCTCCGTAGGTCATCCGGTCCTCCGGGATGTGGGAAACCCCCAGCTCCCGAATGTAGGACTGGCCTTTGCCGGTGACGGTCTGGCCCTCCATGGTGATGGTGCCGGAATCGGGGGCCACCATGTCAAAGAGCATGCTCACCAGCTCCCGCTGGCCGTTGCCCTCCACCCCGGCGATGCCCAAAATCTCTCCTTTGCGCACCGTAAAGGAGACGCCGTTAAGCATCTTCTTGCCATATTCGTTCTCGTAGTGGATGTCCTCCACCTTCAGAACGGTATCGGTGGGGTTGGCCTTTTCCTTTTCCACCTTCAGCACCACGTCCCGGCCCACCATCAGGCGGGAAATATCCTGCTCGGACACGTCGGCGGTGTTGAAGACACCCATGGATTTACCGCTGCGCATGATGGTCATACGGTCGGTGATCTGCTTAATTTCCTTGAGTTTATGGGAGATAAAGATGATGGTGTGTCCCTGCTCCTTAAAGTGAATCAGCTCCTTAAAGAGCTCGGTGGTTTCCTGGCTGGTAAGAACGGCGGTGGGCTCGTCCAGGATGAGGATTTTTGCGCCCCGCACCAGGGCCTTAAGGATTTCCACCTTCTGCTTCATGCCCACAGGGATGTCCATAACCTTGGCGTCCGGCTCCACATGAAGGTTGTATTTTTCGGAGAACTCCTTGGTGATGCGCACCGCCTCGGCGTAGTTAATGAAGGCGCCCTTGGTGGGTTCCATTCCCAGAACGATGTTTTCCGCCACCGTCAGGGAGGGGACAAGCATAAAGTGCTGGTGCACCATGCCGATCCCCTTGGAGATGGCGACGGTGGGGGAGGTGAGGCTCACAGGCTCCCCGTTGATGACAATCTCCCCTTCGGTGGGCTGCTCCAGGCCGAAGAGCATCTTCATCAGTGTGGATTTTCCGGCGCCGTTTTCTCCCATCAGGGCGTGTATCTCACCCTTTTTTACCGAGAAATCGACGCCTTGGTTTGCCGCGATGCCGTTGGGATACACCTTGGTAATCCCTTTCATCAAAACGGCAATGTTGGTATCCGCCATACGATTTCCTCCTCTCAGGTGTGTTGTCAAACCCAGGAAGCCGGTATCCCTCAAAAAATACCAGCCCCAGGCCCAGGGGGTTATTTTTGGGAAAAGGGGGAGCCGCGGTCACAGCTCCCCCTTGCAAGTTACGCTACAGGATTTGGGCTATAAGGAATGGGAATCAGGGACGGACGGAATCCCGCAGGCCCTTGATGTCAAAGGACTCGTCAAAGGCGGTGTCCACTGTGATTTCGCCAGAGGTGACCTTGGGGGCCACGTCATCCAGAGCCTTCTTGATGTTGTCGGGGAGCTTCGCGAAGTTGCCGCCGTTGGTGAGGCCAACGCCGCCTTCCGCGATGCCCAGCTGGGTGGTCTTGCCCCACTCAATGCTGCCGTCCTGCAGCTTGTTCATCATGTAGATAACGCCGTCGCCGCAGTTCTTGAGGCCGGAGAAGATGGTGACAGCGGCCATCTGAGGCTGGTTGGCGGAGAAGGTAGCCTCCTGGTCGGAGTCCACGCCGATGAACCAGACGTCCTTTTCGGCGGCAGCCTCGGCAGCGCCGTTGCCCGCGCCGCCGGCAACGCCCCAGATGACGTCGCACTTGTTATTGATCATAACGTTGGCAATTTCCTTGCCCTTACCGGTGTCGTAGAAGTTACCTACATACTGGGTGTCGATCTTCACTTCGGGGTCAGCCGCCTGGGCGCCCTGGATGAAGCCGGTGAGGAAGTCGTTGATAACGGGGCCGTCTTCACCGCCCACAAAGCCGATGACCTTTTCGGGGTTAATCTTCTCCATATCGGAGGAGGTCATAAGGGCGGCAGCGGTGCCCACCAGGTACCCAAGGTCGTTCTGCTTAAAGGTGATGCTGGCCACGTTGGGCTGCGCTACCTCGGCGTCATAGATGAAGTACTTCTGGTCGGGGTACTTCTGGGCGCAGTCGTTGAGGATGGCGTCCATCTGGTAGGTGCCGCAGACGATAAGGTCGTAGCTGGCGTCAGCGGAGAGCTCGTCCAGGGTGGAGACCCACTTGGGCTGGTCGGCGTCGGTGGCGCCCAGCTCGAAGGTCTTATAGGTGATGATGCCGTCGTCCTGGAGCTTCTTGAGGCCGGCCTCGCAGGAATCGAAGAAGGATTTGTCGCCCAGGTTGCCGTTGACGACATTGGCCACCTTCAGGGGGCCGCTGGAACCGGTGTTGCCGCCATCGCTGGCAGGGCTGTTGGCAGGCGGGGTGGTGGTGTCGCCGCCGCCGTTGCCGCCGCAGCCGGCCATGATGGCCAGCACCATCATAGCTGCCAGAAGGACAGAAAGATACTTTTTCATTGCGTTTCTCCCTTTCAGTTCGCGGGCCACCTTTGGCAGGCCCGCTCGTTTTATGCACTGGAAGCGAAAAAGAATAAAATGCCCGCTTCCGTGGACACTATTATTTTACCTTCTTTATTTGCCGCTGTCAATCATTACTTTCGTCAAAAAGTCTGTATTTTCAAGCGCTAAAGCGATAAAACTGTTACTATTTGTCACCTTTTTCCACTTTGACGAAAGGATTTTTCAGCTTTTGCGGAGAAAAAAATCAGCAATAAGCCCAACTGGGCGGGGCGCTTTTTGTACAATGCTGACAAATTGCCTTTTCCATCTGGAAACTTTCTCCCCTTCGTGTTATGATAGGGGCAGAAAAGGGGGCGCCTTCAGGGTCCCCTTCAAACAAAGGTTATATGTTAGAGAAAGGGAAAGGGATTATGGAAAACAAACGCCGTGTGTTTCTCATCGTTCTGGACAGTGTAGGGATTGGGGAGATGCCCGATTCCGCCGATTACGGCGACGCCGGAAGCAACACCCTGGCCGCCTGCGCCCGGTCGGGGAAGCTGAATATCCCCAATCTGCGCCAGCTGGGTATTTTCAACATCGAAGGGGTGGGCTGCGGCACGCCGGTGGAGGCTCCCGCCGGGGCGGTGGCCCGTCTGGCGGAGGCCTCCAAGGGGAAGGACACCACCATCGGCCACTGGGAGATATCCGGGGTCATCTCCCCAAAGCCCCTTCCCACCTACCCGGATGGGTTCCCCCAGGAGCTTCTGGAGGAGTTCAGCCGCCGCACCGGCCGGGGGGTCCTTTGCAATCAGCCCTATTCCGGCACCCAGCTGCTGGTGGATTACGGCAAGGAGCATGTGGAGACCGGCAAGCTCATTGTCTACACCTCTGCCGACAGCGTCTTCCAAATCGCCGCCCACGAGGATGTGGTGCCGGTGCCGGAGCTGTACCGGTACTGCGAGATTGCGCGGGAGCTTCTCACCGGGGAGCACGGGGTGGGGCGGGTCATCGCCCGGCCCTTCGTGGGAGTATGGCCGGACTTCACCCGTACCGCCAACCGCCATGATTACTCCCTCCAGCCCCCGGCGCCCACCGTCCTGGACGCCATCCAGGCCGCCGGCTTGGACTGCATCGGGGTGGGGAAGATTAACGATATCTTTGCCGGACGGGGCATCACCCAGTTTGTCCGCACCAAGTCCAACGCCGATGGGATGGAGAAGACCTTCAGCTATGCCCAAAAGGATTTTTCCGGCCTCTGCTTTGTAAACCTGGTGGATTTTGACATGGTCTACGGCCACCGCAACAACGTGCCGGGGTATACAAATGCCCTCAACGAGTTCGACGTCCAGCTGGGGGAGCTGATGCCCCTGCTGCGGGAGGAGGACCTGCTTATCATCACCGCCGACCACGGCTGCGATCCCTCCACCCCCAGCACCGACCACTCGCGGGAGCACGTTCCCATGGTGGCCTGGGGCAAGGGAATCCGGGCCGGGGCCAACCTGGGCACGCGGGATACCTACGCCCACATCGCTGCCACCGTGGCGGAGTACCTGGGGGTGCAGGCCCAGATCCAGGG
>WSMP01000092.1 GCA_013316495.1 Angelakisella sp. | reverse complement strand
GACAAACGGCATCAGCCGTTTGGAGCTGAAAAGCCCGCCGGGCCGGTGCCAGGGGAACGCACGGGCTGCCCATCAAAAACATCCCGGCGGGATGTTTTTGAGATAACCAACACCCTGGAATCTCTGAAATGAAAGGAAAGGGGGGCTTCCCCATGTCTGTCTTTGAGGATAAACAGCGCATCATACAGGAATTTGTTCCCGGCAAGCAGGTGACCCTGGCCCACCTTATCGCCAACCCGGACAGGGAGCTTTACAAAAAGCTGGGGGTGGTGGGGGGCATTCAGGAAGCCCTGGGGATTATGACCATCACCCCCAGCGAGGCGGCCATCATCGGCGCCGACGTAGCCACCAAGGCCGCGGAGGTGGACCTGGTGTTTGTGGACCGGTTTTCCGGCTCCCTTATCATCACCGGGGATGTGGCCAGCGTGGAGGCGTCTCTGCGGGCGGTGCTGGAGGTGCTGGAGCACACCCTGCGCTTCACCCCCACCGCCATCACCCGGACATAGGGAGGCCCGCCGTGAAAAAGCTGATGATGATGGGCCGCATCGCCTGCGGCAAGACCACCCTCTGCCAGTACCTGATGGGGGAGGCCCTCACCTACCGCAAGACCCAGACGGTGCAGCTGATGGGGGACGCCATTGACACCCCTGGGGAATATGTGGAGAACCGCGCCCTGATGCGGGGCCTCACCGTCACGGCGGTGGACGCCGACGTGGTGCTCTTCCTCCAGGACTGCACCGACCTGGAGTGCCGTTTTTCTCCCGGCCAGGCGGCGATGTACGGCCGTCCGGTGGTGGGGGTGGTGACCAAAACCGACCTTGCCCCCAGCGAAAAATCCTTGGAGGACGCCAGGGAGCTTTTGGAGATGGCGGGGGCCTCCCCGGTCTTCTTTATCTCCTCCTGCACCGGGGAGGGGGTTCCGGCTTTGGTGGACTATCTGGATTCCCTGCCGGTGTTCCCCCCGTGAATAAAACAGCCGTAAAATGCCGCAAAGGGGCAGGGGATTTTATAAATTCGATAAATTCTGGCTTTACAGAATCGGTTTTTTATGCTATATTTACATTAAGCACCTGCGTCCAGCGGCGGACGGCAGCGCCCCAAACGGTTTTTCCCGCCCCCCTTTGGGGACGGATAAAACATACATCCTTTGGAAGAAAGAGACCCGAATGAACAAAAGAAAAGAGGAAAAAGCAATGAAAAAATTCCGTACAGCGAAGTTCCTGGCCCTGGCGCTGACCCTGGCCATGCTCCTGGCGGTTGCGGGCTGCGGCGGCAACAACGGCGGCAGCAGCGCGCCCCCTGCCAGCGGCGGCGACAACAGCACCTCCGCTCCGCCTCCTGCCGATGACGGCGCTCTGGACCTGAACTCCCTCACCCTGGATCAGATTATTGAGGGCGCCAAGGCCGAGGGCCAGGTGGTATCGGTAGGTATGCCCGACGAGTGGGCCGACTGGGGCTCCCTCTGGAAGTCGGTTACCTCCACCTACGGCCTCACCCACAACGACACCGACATGAGCTCCTCCGAGGAGCTGCAAATGTTTGCCACCGAGGGGAAAGCCGGCACCAAGGACATGGGCGACGTGGGCTACAGCTTTGTGGGCCAGGCGGTCTCCGAGGACCTGGTCCAGGGCTATAAGACCTCCTACTGGGACGCGGTGCCTGACTGGGCCAAGGGCGAGGACGGCAAGTGGATGGTGGCCTACACCGGCGTCACCACCTTCCTGGTGAACACCGACCAGGTCTCCAAGATTCCCACCTCCTGGCAGGATATCCGGGACGGCGACTACAAAGTGGCCCTTGGACCCCTCAGCGGCGGCAACGCCCAGGGCGCCTTCATCGCCTCCACCTACGCCTTCGGCGGCGATATGGACAACATCCAGCCCGGCATCGACTTCTGGACCGAGATGGCGGAAAAGGGCCGCATCAACACCCTGGATATTACCAAGGCCAACTTTGAATCCGGCGAAATCGCTGTAGGCGTGGTCTGGAGCTTCCAGGGCACCCCCTACAGCAAGGAGATTACCCAGTACAAGATGAGCGCTGTGGTTCCCTCTGACGGCGCTCTCCAGAACGGCTACGCTTCGGTCATCAATAAGTACGCCCCCCACCCCCACGCCGCCGCCCTGACCCGCGAGGTTATGTTCAGCGACGAGGGCCAGACCTACCTGGCGCTGGCCGGCGCTATCCCCACCCGCGAGGACTTTAAGATTGCCGCCGAGTACGCCGACCAGGTCATCGACATGAGCGGCGTCGCCAAGGCAGTGGTCATCACCGACGCCGACGCTTACTCCGCCGCCTGCGAGACGGCGAAGACCCGCTGGGAGGAAGAGATTGCCCCGCTGCTTGTTCAGTAATCTGTTTAAATGACCCGCTGCCGTCCGGCGGTTTGCCGTCACAATTAAATTGCGGCCCGCCGCGGCGGGGTTATCCGTTCGCTTCACCGCCCGCCGGATGCCTCCGGCCCTGGCGGTGCGAAGGGGGAGCCCTTGGGGGTTCCCCCTTTGCATATCCTCTTACTTGCCCCGATATAAAGGAGTGTGCCCTTCTTGGCTAAGACCATTTTAGTGCTGCTGGATGCCTGCCGGTTCGATACCGGCACCGAAAACGCCGGCTACCTGGAACACCTGATTGATAACCGCCAGGGGGCCAAGTACCGGGTGCGGGGGGAGCTGCCCTCCATGTCCCGCCCCATGTACGAGACCACCCTAACCGGTCTCCCCTCGTCGGTCCATGGCATTACCAATAACCAAATTATCCGCCCCAGCCGCTTTCCCAACCTCTTCTCCCTCTGCCGGGAAAACGGCCTTACCACCGCGGCGGCGGCCTACCAGTGGATGAGCGAGCTTTATTCCCGCCCCGGCCGGTTCGACCCCCTGTCGGACCGGTACCAGCTGGAGGGGGAGGGCTCCATCTGCCACGGCATCTTTTACTACGAAGACCAGTATCCCGATACCCACCTGTTTGGGGACGGGGAATTTTTAAGAAGGACCTACCACCCGGATTTCCTCCTCTTCCACTCCATGAACGTGGACTACTGGGGGCACCAGCGGGGCAGCGGCAGCCCGGAGTACGCCCAGGCGATGGCTGCGGTGATGGAACACATCGCCCAGCTGCTCCCCCCCTGGCTGGAGGAGGGCTGGCAGGTGGTCATCACCGCGGACCACGGCATGAACGCCATGGGGATGCACGGCGGCCCCACCCCGGAGCAGCGCACCGTGCCCCTCTATATCTTTTCCCCCAAGGTGCTCCCAGGACGCTTTGAGGACAAGGAGATATCCCAGCTGAACACCGCCCCCCTTCTATGCCGCCTGCTGGATATTAAGCCCGCCCCTGGGATGCGGCAGAGCATAGAGGTTGCAACAAAACCCGATGAAAAGGTGAACGCTTATGATTAAAAAAGCCAGTAACAAGTACCTGTATCTTCTGGCGCTGCTGCCCTTTTTCGTGGTTGCCCTGCTTTACGAGATTCTGCCCCTGGCAACGGTGGTTTACAAGAGCTTCCTGCCCGATACCGGCGGGAGCTTCACGCTGGCGAACTACCAGACCATTGCCAGCAAGCTGCTTTACCGGAAAGCCATTATGAACAGCCTGAAAATCTCCCTCACCTCGGCCTTTGTGGGGATTCTCATCGCCTTTTTCGGGGCGCGGGCGGCCCACGAGCGCCCCGGCAAGATGAACCGGGCCTTTACCGCCGTGCTGAACATGGTTTCCAACTTCGCCGGCATCCCCCTGGCCTTCGCCTATATGATTCTGCTGGGGAACACCGGGCTGATGGTGAACATCGGCAAGGAGCTGGGCATTTCCGCCCTGGCAAACTACGAGCTTTACACCATGAACGGCATGAGCCTTATCTACATCTATTTCCAGATTCCCCTTTCCACCCTGCTGCTGATCCCCGCCTTCGACGGCATCCACAAGCAGTGGAAGGAGGCCTGCACCCTGCTGGGGGGCACCCCCTCGGTCTTTTGGCGCAAGATAGCCATTCCGGTGCTGATGCCCAGCATCCTGGCCACCTTCAGCGTCCTTTTCGCCAACGCCCTGGCGGCCTACGCCACCATCTACGCCCTGATGATGGATAACGTCGCCCTGCTGCCGGTGCAGATTGCCGGGTGCTTCACCGGCGAGGTGCGCATCCGGGCCGGGCTGGGCGGCGCGCTGTCGGTGGTAATGATGGTGCTGATGCTGCTGATGATTCTCTTGACCAACGCCGTCAGCCGGCGGTTCCAGAAAGGAGGGGTTAGAAGATGAAGGAGAAACGCACAGCTCCGCTGGCAGTGATGCTGGTGGTGATGATCTACCTGCTCATCCCCCTGGCCGTCTCCATTGTTTACTCCCTTTTCCAAAAATGGACCGGCGTCCTGCCGGAGGGCTTCCGGCTGGATAACTATATCTCCCTCTTTACCAACGGGGAGTTTCTGGCCTCGGTGGCCCGCTCCATCGCCATGTGCATCGTCCCCATCGCCGCCACCATCATCATCGTGCTGCTGGCGCTCTTTGTCACCACCATCTATTTCCCCAGCCTGGAAAAATATGTGCAGATCATCTGCATGATCCCTTACACCATCCAGGGCGTCATTCTGTCGGTGAGTATCCTCTCCCTCTATGTGGGTTCTCCCACCTTCCTCTCCAACCGGCTGCTGATGCTGATGGGGGCCTACTGTGTGGTCATCCTGCCCTACATCTACCAGGGCATCCGCAACGGAATGCGGGCGGTGCATATGCCCACCCTCATCGAGGCGGCTGAAATGCTGGGAGCCTCCAAGCTGTATGCCTTCTTCCGGGTGGTGGTGCCCAACATCCTTTCCGCCATCATCATCTCCTCCCTGCTGGCAGTGGGCATTATCTTCGGCGACTACGTGCTTATCCGCAACCTGGCGGGTACCTCCGCCCCCAATATGCAGATTTACCTTTACCAGACCATGAAGCACGACAGCACCATGGCCAGCGCCGTTTTTGTCATCATCATGCTGACCACCTTTATCATCACCCTGCTGGTGCTGCTGCTGCAAAGCAGGGACACCAAACGACGCCAGCAACAAGTAAAGGAGTAAGGGAACATGGGATATATCCACTTTGAGAACATACATAAGGACTTTGGACAGAACAAGGTCCTGAAGGGCATCACCATGGATATTGAAAAGGGCCACCTGGTCACCCTGCTGGGGCCCTCCGGCTGCGGCAAAAGCACCCTGCTGCGGTGTCTTTCCGGCCTGGAGGACGTCACCAGCGGCCAAATCACCATGGACGGCAAGGACATCACCCACATCAGCCCCAGGGACCGGGGCATCGGCATGGTGTTCCAGCAGTACAGCCTTTTCCCCAACATGAGCGTGGCCCAAAACGTGGCCTTTGGCCTGAACATGAAGAAGGTCCCCAAGGATACCATCCGCCGTAAGGTTTCGGAAATCCTCACCATTGTGGGGCTGGAGGACAAGGCGGAGCAGTACCCCAACCAGCTTTCCGGCGGCCAGCAGCAGCGTGTGGCCCTGGCCCGCGCCATCGTCACCGAGCCCAAGGTGCTCCTTTTGGATGAGCCCCTCAGCGCCATCGACGCCAAGCTCCGCCGCAACCTCCAGGTGGAGATTCGCCGCATCCAGCAGGACTTTGGCATGACCACCATCTTCGTCACCCACGACCAGGACGAGGCCATGGTGATGTCCGACGTCATCCACCTTTTCCACAACGGCCTGGTGGAGCAGTCCGGCACCCCCACCGACCTGTACACCCAGCCGGTCTCCAAATTTGCCGCCAGCTTCATCGGCAACTACAACATCCTTTCCGCCGCCGATTTCCAGAAGGCCAGCGGCGAGGCGGTGGACTGCGCCGATGTGGCTATCCGCCCGGAAATCGTCCGCATTAACCTGGAGGTGGCGGACGAGAGCAAGCGGTTCCATATGGAGGGGAAGGTCATTGACAGCCTGTCCCATGGCAACCTGATGCGGTATACCATCCTCTGCAACGGTGTGGAGATAAACGCGGACATTATGTTTGAAAAATCCCATCTGCTGGAGATTGGGCAGCAGGTGCGCCTCTCCATTCGCAAGACCAATGTCATTCTGCTCAATTCCTAAGAGCCTATTCAAGATCACCTGGCGCACCGTCTAAACGGGCCTTTTTCCGCC
>WSMP01000091.1 GCA_013316495.1 Angelakisella sp. | reverse complement strand
CCGAAGGGACGCATTAGCGGCCCGTTAGGGCTCCCGGACCTTCCGCAGAAGGTCCGGGAGCCTGGGATACCGGGGGCACCCTGGCGGTTTTCGGCTCTGGCATCTAAAACTCCAGGCAGTCCCTGTCGCCCTCCGAAGGGTTAAGGCCCCTTAGGGCCGGGTAGGGCGAGACGCCGGGGGCACCCCGGAGGGCGTGACACCGGGGGGCACCCCGGCGGCGCTTAGGCGTGGCCTAGACGGCTGCTCCCTCCTTGCCCGGCGCCCACCGAATAAAACCGGGCGGCCTTGGCGGCGCTGCCCTGGTTGGTGCTCTTAATCTGCTCCAAAATCCGCTCCTGCTCCAGGCGCAGGCGCATAATGGCCTGGACCTCGCTTTCCGGAAGACGGCTGAGAACTGCCTGGGCCTCCATCGCCGCCCGGTAAACCGGCCCCAGCTCCTCCGGCAGGGCGGAGGGCTCCGCCTTGGCCTGGGCGGCGGCGCGGGCCAGCGCCCCATCCTCCCCCGCCCGGCTGCAAAGCTCCGCCAGCTCCGTCTCCAGCTCCTGGAGGCGCTCCAGCAGCCGCTGCCGCCCCTTCAGCTGCTCCCCCAGCTGCTCCTCCTGGCAGGTGAGCATCACCTGGGTGACTGCCTCAAAGGCAAGAAGAAGCTGCCGCTTCTCTTCCAGCAGCTCCAGCATCTTATCCAAATCCACCATGACTTCTCCTTTTTTGACAAATTCCACTTGCAAAAATCCGTATTTGTATTATCATTAAAGACATAGAAAAATCAGGAAACGGGGTGAGCTCTTGGGCAAACGGATTGAGCAGGACTTCCCAGCCCTCCTTAAAACGGTGGAAAACAAGCTCCTGGAATACGGCACCGGCTGTGCCTCCATCGCGGCGGGGTACGTGGAGTTCAAAAGCGAATTTGTCCCTCTCTTCAAGATGGGCACCCAGCTGCGCATCGTCCGCATCAAGGACGAGGTGGAGACCCAGGTCTTCACTGGGGAGGTCTATCTTTCCTCCGAAAAAATGCTCCGGCTGGTCTCGGTGCGGGACGAGGTGCTCCCTGGGGCGGTTTCCGCCTACCTCTACGATGTAAAGCTGCCTGGCAACGCCTCCGCCATGGTCCTGCCCCCGGAGCAGCCCCGGCGCTTTTTCTCCTTCGCCTCCAAGCAGGAGGCCATCCCGGTATGGCAGGAGTTCCCGGTCACCGTCTACGCCCTCTCCCTGGGGCGGCTGAAGTTCACCTGCTCCGTCCCCCTTTCCCAGGGGCAGCGGTTCACCATGACGGTGGGGAATCCCCCCCTTCTGGAGGACGTTTCCCTGGAGGTGGAGCTGCCGGTGGCCTTCGGGGAGGGGGAGACCGGCAGCTACCGGTGCCGCATTCTGGACCTCTTTGGCGACAACCAGCGGCGGCTGGAGGAGTGCCTCCAGGAGCTGAGCCTGGCGGCCAACAAGGCCTTTCCCCCTCCGGCGGAAAGCGGCCCTACTGCTCCGGTTTCTCCGGGGTGGGAGGCTCCGGGGGAGTAGCTCCTTCCTCCGGGGGCTTCATCTTTTGAAGGAAGCTCTTCACCGCCGCGGCGGGGGCCGCCATGGCGGCGGACTGGTTCTCCTGGATGGTGGCGTACAGCTCCTTGCGGTAGACCTTCACCTGGGGCGGGGCGTCGATGCCGATGCGCACCTTATCCCCGTAGATTTCGGTGATTTTAATTTCAATCCCGCCGTCCAGGATAAGGGATTCCCCGGCTTTTCTGGAAAGAATCAGCATTTCTTCTCCCCCTCCCTCACCAGCGGGTGGCGGATGGGGAGGTTCCCCTCCAGCACAAACTGGGCCGCCTGGCGCAGCTCCGGATTGACCACAATGGGGCTGCGCAGATTGACGGTGGAATCCTGGAAGGGCTCCCGGAGGGAGACGATAAGCCAGCACATCCAGTCCCCGTCCCCCAGGAGGGTCTTGGCCTCTTTGGGCAGCTGGGGCTGGTAGTGGTCGGTGATAAGATCCGGCTGCACCAGGATGAAGCACAGCTCCGGCTCCTCCACCGACTGCAGCCAGATGAAGTTTTCCACGATTTCCTCCTGGTAGAGGAAGACGAAGCGGCGGTACTTTTCAAAGCCAAAAATTGGCCCGGTAAAGGTGACGATATCCTTTTCGTCAATTTCGATTTCGCCCAGGTCCCTGGTAAACAGCTTCATGGCAAGCCCTGCCTTTCTTTCTTGTATCACAACCAGGCCATGCGGATATTACACCATCCGCACAGCCTGGTTTGTTTCGTATTTGGCTCCGGCGCGGGGAAAGGGCCCCTGCTCTCAAGCACTTTTTTCCTCGTAATTGGGGTCGGAGCTGGGCGGCACATAGGAGGGGGTCCCCAGGTACTCGATCTCGATCTTGGGGTACTGGAGGATATCCATCTGGTACTTGCCGGGGACATACTCCATCACGTTCTTCTGCACCTGCCAGTCAAAGCTCAGGTCGGCGGGCTGGTAATCCAGGTTCAGCTCCGCAGGCTGCCAGCTCATATCCACCCCGGCGGAGGGGATAAAGGTGGTATAGGTCGTGGGCTGCTGCAAAGCCTTCTGCTGCACCACCTGACTGATGGAAACTCCGTCCTGAATTTGGGCAATTTGGTTGCCGAACTGCACCCGCTCGCCAATGTTCTCGTAGGCGGTTTGGTTCCCCTTGCTGCCGTAATACCGGGCAAAATCGCCGGGATTGCGCAGGTTAAGGCTGGCCTGCATCTCGGTAAAATCCAAACGGACCTGGATATTCCGGGAGCGGATGCTGAGCCTGGAGGGGTCCACGTTCATTCGATGGCTGGCGTTGTCCGCCTGCTTCATCTCCAACCGGGCCGGTTCGATGTTGATTTTATAGTCGATAGGGGTACTGGTAATGTTAATCAGCTGCACACAAACACCTCCACTCGCGGGAATTTAAGGGATTTTAGGACATGAAATCGAGCAGTGAGGTGGGGAGCACCTTGCTTCCCAGCTGCATGACTGCCAGCCACACATACTCGCATTCCTTCATTTTAATGGCCTCCTCGGCGGGGTCGGAGGAAATAAGGCCGGTTTCCAGCTCGGTCATATCGGCGATATCGTCCTCCAGGCGGCTCTCGGTCAGCTCCAGGTACTCCATGCGGTTACCCAGGTCGGTGCGGGTCATCCCCACGTTGTCGGTGAGGTTCACCAGCTGGGTAAACATATCGTCCAGCGCCGCCTTGTCAAATTCGGGGTGAAGAGCCCCTTCGATTTGGGTGAGCAGGTCATAGATGTTCCCGGCCACCTCGGTGCCCCGGTCCCCGGTGATGGGGACGATCTTCCCCGTCTCCGGGTCATATTTGGCGCAGCCGGTAAGGGTGAGACCGGAGAAGGAGACCTGGAAGGCGGTGCGGGGGTCGGCGGTTATATCCCCGGAGATTTTAAGCCCCAGGCCGATGTCCGCGTAGGTGTCCCCGCTGTTGGGAACGACGGTGGGGGTGGTGACAATTTCCGGCTGGGCGCTCACGTCCAGGGTGGCGCCGCTGCCGATATTCACGTAGGTGCCGTCCTCCGTCTTCTCGTAGGGGTTGCCGGCGGCGTCCATGAACTGGTCCCCCACCTTGGTAAAGGTGTTGCCGGCGGCGTCGGTGAAGATGGTATATTCCCCATCGGCGTCCTTCTGGTACAGCACCGCCCCGGTGGCGTCCCGGTAGGTTTCGCCCCCCGTTTCCGCCACGTCCTTGTAGACGGTGTTGCCGAACATGGTGAATTCGTTCATGGTGACGGCGGTGGGGGCAGCGGCCAGCGCCGTGCCGCCTGCATCCTCGGTCCAGGTGGTCCCGTCCGCCCCCAGGGTATAGGTGAGGCCGTTGGTATCGGTATAGGTCTTGGTGCCGTCGGGGTTATCCGCCGTCTTGGTCATCATGGTGCCGTCGGCCATCTGGAACCAGTTCCCCTCCTCCGAGGTGACCGGCTTGCCGTAGTAATACTTGCCGTCCTCCGTGCTCTTCCAAATCTGCTCCACCGGGATGCCGTTGAAGCAGAGTTTGCCGTCCTCCCCCTCGGTGAAGGGCTGGACGCTGTTGTTGGTGCCTGCAAAGAGGTACTTGCCGCCAAACTGGTTGTTGATGAACTGGAGGAGCTGATCCTTCTTGCTGGCCACCTCCTTGGAGATAACCTCGCGGGCGTCGGCGCCGTAGTCCTCGCTCATCCCCATCAGGATGCGCTCCTGGAGCTTTTGCAGCACCGAATGGATGGAATCCATGTTGCTGTCCACCGACTTCATCTCCGCGATGAGATCCTTGGTGTTCTCCAGCTGCTGGGTAGCCTGGTACCGCTCCTCCTGGAGGTGCATGGCACGGTTGCCGGCGGCCACGTTGTCGGAGAGGCGCTTAAACTTCAGGCCGCTTTCGCTGCGCTCCAAGGTATCCGCCTGCTTTTTCAGGCTGGAGTTTACAGTCCGGCGATAATTACGGCTGATCATTCTTTGTGCTACGCGCATGTTCTCATCATCCTTTCCGTAATTATTGGCTTACCGGCCCACCATGCCGGTCTTGTTGATGAGGGTATCCAAAGCCTCATCCATGGCGGTCATCAGGCGGGAGGCCGCCGAAAGGGACTTGTTATACAGCATCATGTTGGCCACTTCTTCGTCCACCACAACGCCGGAGACGCTGTCCCGGCTGTCCTCCAGGTTCCGCTGGATGGTGGTGGTGGCGGCAAGGCGGTTTTCCGCAAAGCTCACGTCCTCACCCAGGGTGGTGACGTAGTTTTTGATGAAATCCAGGAAGGTGCCGTTAAACTCCTCCCCGTTGGCGTCGAAGAAGATGGTGGCGTTGCTCACCGCGTCGGCCAAAGCCAGGGCGTAGTTCCCCACGTTGTCCGAGGTGTCGTTCTCCTCCGGGTTGCGCTGGTAGATGACATAGCCGGAATTGACGCTCCACTCGTCCGAGATGGAGAGGTTATCGGCGGTGATGGGAATATCCTTTTCCACATGGTACTTGCCGTTTTCGTCCGGCTTGTCGTTAAGGCCGCCCAGCAGCTGCTTATAGATGATGTTGCCGTCGGCGTCCACCTTGGGGCCGCCGGTTTCGGCGTCGTATTCCGGCACGATGTTGTTCATGGTGTCGGCCAGGCTTTGGGCAAAGGCGTTAAGCTGGTCCTTGTAGTAGAGGAAGCCCCGCTGGGTGCTTTCGCCGATGTTCTTCAGGTTGGGCCCCCGGCCGTTGATGTAATCGGTGGAGGCCTTCAGGGCCCCGGTGGAAAGCTCCACGTTTTCCCCGGTGGAAATCCACCGCAGCCCCACCACGTCGGTGTTCTCGTTGCGGATCAAATCCATCTGGTCGTACTTGCTGCCGCTTACCACCTGCTGGCCGTTCAGGGTGACGTTAATGGTGCCGTCGGCGTTGGAGGTGTAGGAGATATCGGCGTACTGGGCCAGCTCATCCAAAAGGAGGTTGCGCTGGTCGTACAGCTCGTTGGGTCCAAAGTAGGGGTTGGACTGGATGGAGGCCGCGTCGTCCATAATGGTCTGGTTCAGCCCGGCAATTTGGCGAATCTTCTTGTTCACCTCGTCCACCGAAACCTCCAGGTCGTAGATCTGCTGCTCGCGGGCGCTGTTGAGCTTGGTGCTGATCTGCTGGAGGGTCTGGGTGACGTTTTTCACCGCCGAGGCCACAATGTTGGCGTGGGTCTCCGAGTAGGCGTGGACCGAAAAGGACTGGAGGGCGTCGCTGAGGGCCATCATAGTCGCCCGCAGGCCGGTGTCGTCCTTGGGGTTAAACTCGTTGATGGAAGCCTGGATATCCCCCAGGATGTTGCTGGCCTGGTCGTAGTAGCCCACATCGCCGCTTTCCTCCCGGTAGCGCTTATCCAAAAAGGCGTCCCGGACCTGGCCGATGCCGGTGATGTCCACACCCTGGCCGGCGGCCCCCACCCGGCTGGAGGAATAGCGGTTACGGTAGCTGTCCGGGGCGATGGCCACCTGGGTGATGCGCTGGCGGGTGTAGCCGTCGGAATCCCAGTTCACCAGGTTCTGGCCGGTGACGTCCAGGCCCTTCTGGGCGGTGGTAAGGCCCTTTTTGGCCGTCTCAAATCCTAAAAAAGTTGGTCTAATCAAGGTTTTCCCCTCCGTTTATGGTATCGGTCCGTGCTGTTCGTTTTAAATCTTCGCCTCAAAGAGGGAGGCTCCCTGGGCCCCTTCCGGACGTGTCCGGCCGGCGGGGGTGTAGGGGGCGGCCGGACACGTCCGGAA
>WSMP01000011.1:9817-27223 GCA_013316495.1 Angelakisella sp. | reverse complement strand
AGGGGGAGGAGCCCCCCGCCCCGGTGGAGGAGATTCTCCGCAAGGCCAAGGAGGCCGGGGTGCCGGTGGATATCCAGTAGGGGGGAAGGCGATGGCCAAATTTGTGGTGAAAAGCCGTAGGATTACCGTAGAGGGGGAGCTTTACACCTGCTCCATCTCCCAGGGGATGGAAGGGATGGAGCTGCTGGTCTACCAAAACAAGGGGCCCTTCTTCCGCCTGCGGCAAAATTGGGCCGAGGCCTGGGGCATCAACCTGTACCGGCCTGGTGTGGTAGCGCGGGCCATCCGCTATTACCGGCGAAAAGGGGCACAGAGGGAACCTCAGTTTTTGTGCCGGGAGCCGGAGCTGTTTTCGGAGCTTGTGGATCTGTGCTTCTCTGCGGAGGATCAAAAAGAAAAAGAACGGTTTTTACAGATCTGCGCGCAGATGCGCGCGGGGTTGGAATCATGAAAACAAAAGGAGAATGACGGTATGAAAGCAAGACTTCCCCAGGGGATGGGGGGCGGCGCCCCCTCCAACATGAACCAGATGATTCGCCAGGCCCAAAAGATGCAGGAGGCCATGGAGAAGGCCCAGGAGGAGCTGAACGCCAAGGAGTACGAAGCTACCTCCGGGGGCGGCATGGTTGCAGTGACCATGAACGGCAAAAAGGAAGTGGTAAAGGTCACCCTGAAGCCGGAGGTGGTGGACCCGGAGGATGTGGAGATTTTGGAGGACATGATTGCCGGGGCGGTAAACGAGGCCATCCGGGCGGTGGAGGCGGATTCCCAGCAGGTGATGGGGGCCATCACCGGGGGCCTGCGCGGTCCGGGACTGATGTAATGGGACAGGAGGAATGAGGCATGGAGGGCGCGCTGCCGCTTGTAAAGCTCATTGAGGAATTTGCGAAGCTCCCAGGGGTGGGACGCAAGACGGCCCAGCGCTTCGCCTTCCATATCCTGAACCTGCCGGAGGAAAAGGCCAGGGATTTTTCCCAGGCAATTCTGGATGCCCGCACCAAAATCAAAAAGTGCCCTGTCTGCGGCAACCTCACCGACGGGGAGCTTTGTCCCATCTGCTCCGCCAAGGGCCGGGAGGCGGGGCTTATCTGTGTGGTGGAGGACCCCAGGGATGTGCTGGCCTTCGAGCGCACCAAGGAATACAACGGGGTGTACCATGTCCTCCACGGGCTCATCAGCCCTATGGATGGGGTGGGTCCGGAGCAAATCAATGTGAAGAGCCTGCTGGAGCGGGTTGCCAAGGGGCAGGTGGGCGAGGTCATTATGGCTACCAACCCCACTGTGGAGGGGGAGGCCACCGCCATGTACATCGCCCGCCTCCTAAAGCCCCTGGGGGTGAAGGTGACCCGCCTGGCCTACGGCATCCCGGTGGGGGGCAACCTGGAATACGCCGACGAGGTAACCCTTTACCGGGCCCTGGCCGGCCGCAGCGAGCTATAGGAGGCTGTGTCGATGAAGTTAAAATGGTTCCTCTGCAAGGGCTTATGCCTCCTCCTTAGCCTCTGCCTTCTGGGGGGATGCGCCGGGAAAAAGCCGGACACCGGCTACACCCGGTATTCCACCGAATTCTACGATACCTTTGATACCATCATCCAGGTGATTGGCTACACCGAGACCCAGGAGGAATTTGTAGGCTATGCCGAGGCGATACATCAGCGGTTCGCCTACCTTAGCCAGCTTTACGACCGCTTCTACGAATACGCTGGGGTAAACAACATCTGCACCATCAACAAAAACGCCGGGGTGGCCCCGGTGGAGGTGGCTCCGGAGCTGCTGGAGATGCTCTCCTTTGCCAAGGACTGGTGTGAAAAGACCGATGGCCGGGTGAACATCGCCATGGGGCCTCCCCTGGAGATTTGGCGGAAATACCGGGAAAAGTATGCCGGGATGGCTCTGGCGGAAGGAACCCCGGACGCCTGTCCCACGGTGGAGGAACTGGAGGCCGCCAGCCAGCACACCAGCCTGGATAAAGTTGTGATTGACCGGGGAGCGGGCACCGTCTTTTTGGAGGAGGAAGGGATGTCCCTGGATGTGGGGGCGGTCGCCAAGGGCTACGCCGCCCAGATGGTAGCCAATGAGATTTACGAGGCCGGCTTCAAGTCCTTCACCATCAGCGCCGGGGGCAATGTGGTCACCGGGGATCCTCCCCTGGATGGGGTCCGAAACAGCTGGGGCATCGGCATCCAGGACCCCTTCGCCGACCCCAATGACCCGCAAAGCCAGTCTTTGGACGTTCTGTTTGTGAAGAACCAGTGCGTGGTCACCAGCGGGGATTACCGCCAGTTCTACATGGTGGGGGAGCGGTACATCCACCACATCATCGATCCCCAGACCCTCCAGCCCGCCAATCATTACCGGGCCCTTTCCATCGTCACGGATGATTCCGGCCTGGCGGATTTCCTTTCCACCTGTCTCTTTGTGATGGAGTACGAGGAGGGCCGGAAGCTGGCGGAGGAGCTGGGGGTGATGGCCCTGTGGGTCTTCCCCGACGGAAGGGTGGAATACACCGGCAATATGCTTTCTATTATGCGGGACCGTGGGGGAGCCACCTCCGCCATCCCCAAAAAGAGTTTCTTGGATTTTTTTATCCGCGCCTGAAATTACAAAAACGGAGGCTTCTGCGATGAGCAAACTGGACCAGCTGTGGGAAAAAGCGGACCGCCTGGAGATTAAAAAAAGCTGGCAGTACCAGCTGTATATCACCCTGGTGCTGCCGGGGATTTTGTTCCTGCTGGCCTGGCTGCTGCGAAGCGGCTCCACCGGGGTGATGCTGGGGCGGCTGTTTCACACCTACAGCCTTTATGTGGCCAGCCCCCTCCCAAACCTTTCCCCCTTTAACGGCACAGGGGTGCTGGGCCTCCTAATCTTCCTGGGGCTGGCGGTTTGGGCCATCCGCCGCAGGGATTGGGTGGACCTGGGCGTCACTTTGGCCCTGGGCGGGGTTAACGCCCTCTATTTCTGGATGGAATGGAACTACCAGCTGCTGCGCTTTTTAAACCTCACCGGCGGGGTCAGTTTTTGAAAGGAGAGCTTCCATGAACGATACAGCCGCCACCCTGAAGGAGCTGGAGCAGAAACGCCGCGCCGCCTGGCGGGGCTATGCCCTTTTTGGGCTGATGAATCTGCTCCTTCTCCTTCTTCTCCTCACCCGGCGCACCGGCACCGCTCTGCTAGTGCTGGCGCTGGAGCTGGCCTATTACTTCCTTCTGGCCCGGCCGGACATCAAGGGCTACGCCGCCGCCTTCCGGGTAGGAAATGCCGCCGCGGCCATGGCAAAGCACATGGAGAAAGCCGCCTACCAGGGGCGGGATGGCATCGGCCGGGAGGTGGTGCTGGCCGGCCGCCTGCTGCCAATAAGACCAAAAAGCTGCCTCACCTATCACCGCATCACCGGGGAGAGGGAGCGGATGGAGCTGGAGCTTTCCGACGTGAGCTTCCAGCTGGAGAACGGGGAGGAGGGCCGCCGCGCCCCCTTCCTCACCGGCTGCTGGGTGCGGGTGAAGCTGGACTGCTCCCCCGGTAAGCGCCTGCGGATGAGCGCCCGGACCCTGGCCGCCCCGGATGCTTTGCAGGACTGGTTCCTGGAGCAGCTGGGCCTGCGGGCGGTGGTCTGGGAGCGGGAGGCCCTGGATGGGCTTTTCTACAGCTGCGCCGGGCCGGAGGACGGCCCTTCCCTGCCGGAAGCGGTGGTGGCGCGCATTGATGAGCTGGCCCGGACTGCCCCCACCCCCTTCGCCCTGGGCATTGAGGGGGACACCCTCACCTTTTTCTTTCACCGCCGGTACGTCACCTGCGGAGACCCCGGCATCAAGCGCCCCCTCACCCTGGAGGACCTGGAGCGGGACCCCCTGCCGGAGCTGGAGCAGGTCATTGGCCTGGCCAGGGCCTACCGGCGGATGGGTCCTTCGGGGCGAACCGGCTGAAATTGCGGAAAATCCCCCAAAACCGCTTGTATCCCCATGGCTTTTGTTGTATCATTAAAGAAAAGGGCTTTGTCCCATCTATCTTGCTGAAAGGGAGATATACATCATGGAACATTATGACATTACCGTAGCCGGCGTAAAGCGGAGCCTGCCGGTGGTGCCCATCAGCGACACCCTCTCCATCGCCTCCTTCGTGATTTTTGGCGATACCGATGTGGTGGAGCCTTGCGCCAGGGAGCTGGCGGCGAAGCTCCCCCCGGTGGACTACCTTATCACCGCCGAGGCAAAGAGTATCCCTCTTATCTATGAGATGGCCAAGGTGATGAAGATGCCCCGGTATCTCATCGCCCGCAAATCGGTAAAGGGTTATATGAAGAACCCCATCGTCACCAAGGTGAACTCCATCACCACCACCAGGGAGCAGATCCTCTGCTTGGATGAGGATGATATCAACCTCATCAAGGGCTCCCGCATGGCCATTGTGGACGACGTCATTTCCACTGGCAGCTCCCTGGCCGCCGTGGAGCACCTGGTGGAGCTGGCCGGGGGCACCGTGGCCGCCCGCGCCGCCATTTTGGCGGAAGGGGACGCCGCCAACCGGAAGGATATCATCTACCTGGGCACCATCCCCCTCTTTGTAAAGGAATAAGGCTGCCGGCCATGATGAAAAGACCGCTCGGAAAAGAGCGGTCTTTTTCTGTACCAGCGCCGTGGAAACCTTGGCGCTTACGGGGTGACGCCTGCAACCGTACCGGTGATGGCTACGGTGGCAATGCCGGGGGCCGCGACGGTGGCGGCGGGGACGGTGATGGCCTTGCCGGTGGTGCTGGGGATGGTGATGGTGTTATCGGCGGCGACGGTGTAATCGCCGGGGGCAAGGACGATGGTGGCGCCACCGGCGCTCACCGATACCTGGGTTACCGAGAAGCCGGTGGGGAGCTGGTCGGTGAGGGTAACGGAATCCGCCGCCTGGTTCCCCTGGTTGGTGAGGGTGAAGGTGTAGGTGAGGGGCTCCCCGGCCATTACGCTTTGCTTATCCGCTTCCTTGTAGAGGGTGACCTCGGCGTAGGAATCCCGCAGGAGGGTGGCGGTGGGGGAGGGGGTGACGGTGACCGCGGGACCGGCTGCGGAGCCGCCGTTGGCGGTGACCGCCACGGTGTTGGTGATGCTTTGCAGGGTAAAGTCCACGTCGGGGCGCACCTGGGCGGTGTATACCAGGATAGCGGCGGTTCCGGCGGGCAGGGGGGCGGGAAGGACCGCGGTGAGAGTTCCCCCTTGAACAACGGGAGAGATGGTGACCGGGATGCTGTCCACATAGGCCCGCAGGGAAGCCGGGTTATAGACCAAAGGGGTATCGGCCCCGCCGCCCAAATCATCGGCGATGGTGACATTGTACAGGTCGCCGCTGCCGTTGTTTTCCACCCGAATCACATAGGTGACATTCTCCCCAGGGCGGAAGGTGGAGGAGAGAGGGGTTTTGGTGGCGGCCAGGGTGTACCGGTCCAGGAGGTTTGTGGTGACGGTGTTGGAGACGGCGGTGCCGGTGCCTGCGCCGCTGTAGTTATACCGGATGCTGGCTTGATTATTGAGAGGGGTAGGCATGAGAGATTCACTCCTGTTTTCATAAAAGTAGAAGAACGCCGGGACGTTCCCCTACCAGAGTATGCGGAGCGCTCCCAAGAGGTACGGCTACAGCCTGCCCACCGCCAGCAGGGACACGGTTCCTTCGATGCGAGCCGGGGGGCGGGGAGAGGTCTCCGCCAAAAGGGAGAGGGAAAGCTCCTTGGCCGCTGGAAGAAGAAAGGCGGCGGAAACACAGACCGGGCCGCTGCTGTCCCCGGAGAGTCGCCCCCCGGCGCTTCGGCTCCCATCGGGGATTCCATCCAGGACAGGGGTGAGGGTGAGCAGATAGTCCGCAAAGCTATCCAGCTGCTCCTCCCAGCTTCCCCGCGCCAGAAGGGCGATAAGATAGAGCCATCCGCCGGGGAGCTTCAGCAGGGAAGGCCCAGGGGACAGGAAGCCGCCCTCTTGGGCAAGCAGCAGGGAGCCGCTATCCCCCTCCCGCCCGGTGATGTGGTAAAGGCCCCAAAGGGGCGGCCCCTCCCGCGCCGGGCCGGGGAGAATGAAATCCAGCAGATGGTGGGGACCTCCGGTGCGGTCAATCACCGCCCCAGGGCTTCCGGCTCCGCCGGTGATGGTGCGCCCAATGGTGATGGTATCCGCCTGGGAAGGTCCTGCGGGCCCCGGAATCCCTTGGGGGCCAGGGGGACCAGGCTCCCCCCTTGGACCGGGAGGGCCCTGGGGCCCGGCGGGGCCGGTATCCCCCTTGGGACCAGGGATAGGCTGTGGAGCAGGGGCTATGGGGGCGGGAACGCCCCTCTGGGAACCGGACATGGGGCGGGATTGGGGGGAACGGTAGGACGGCATAAAAAAGACCCTCTTTCTTCATAAAATACTGCCCCATTCTATGAAAAGGGGGAGAAACCGGTGCTTTTCTGAAAAATCCGGTTGCGCTCGGACCGCCTTTTTCGGTATAATGTCCCTATACAGACTTTGTCTAAAATCGAAGACAGGACGAGCAAAGGAGGAGCAAGGCGTGGACAAAAAACAGCTGGCGATGGAAAAGCACCGGGAGTGGCAAGGGAAGATAGAGGTGGTGCCGCGGGCCTCCATCACCAATATGGAGGAGCTGGCGGTGGCCTATACCCCTGGGGTGGCGGAGCCCTGCCTGGCTATCCAGCGGGAGCCGGAGCTTTCCTTCGATCTCACCCGGCGGGGGAACCTGGTGGCGGTAATAACCGACGGTACCGCTGTTCTGGGGCTGGGGGATATCGGCCCCACCGCCGGGATGCCGGTGATGGAGGGAAAGTGCGCCCTCTTTAAGACCTTCGCCGGGGTGGATGCCTTTCCCCTTTGCATCGACTCCAAAGACCCCCAGGTGATTGTGGATACCATTGCCCGCATCGCCGGGAGCTTCGGGGGCATCAACCTGGAGGATATTGCCGCCCCCCGGTGCTTTGAAATTGAGGCAGCGCTGAAAAAGCGGCTGGATATCCCCGTCTTTCACGACGACCAGCATGGCACCGCCATCGTGGTGGCTGCCGCCCTGCTGAACGCCGCCAAGGTCACTGGCCGGCA
This sequence comes from Angelakisella sp., assembly GCA_013316495.1. Classification (GTDB taxonomy): domain Bacteria; phylum Bacillota; class Clostridia; order Oscillospirales; family Ruminococcaceae; genus Angelakisella. The sequence goes on along the minus strand of WSMP01000011.1, from coordinate 20,162 downwards.
GCTGGGGAAGCTGCGCATTGTCATCAACGGGGCCGGGGCGGCGGGGCTTTCCATCGCCGGGCTGCTGCTGGAGATGGGCTTCGGGGATGTGGTCCTCTGTGACATCCAGGGGGCGCTGTACCGGGGGGCGGCGTGGATGAACCCCGCCCAAGCCAAAATGGCGGAAATATCCAACAGGGAAAACCGCCGGGGGAGCCTGGCAGAGGTGCTTTTGGGGGCCGATGTCTTCATCGGCGTTTCCCGTCCCGGCCTGGTGACGGCGGAGATGGTTGCCACCATGGCAAAGGAGCCCATCGTTTTCGCCATGGCAAACCCCACCCCGGAGATTCTGCCGGAGGAGGCGAAAAAGGGCGGCGCCGCTGTGGTTGGGACTGGCCGCTCCGACTACCCCAACCAGATTAACAACGTCCTGGTTTTCCCCGGCATCTTTAAAGGGGCGCTGGCGGTGCGGGCCAGGGAAATCACCGATTCGATGAAGGTAGCTGCCGCACGCGCCATCGCAGGGCTGATTGGGGAAGAGCTGAACCCGGATTACATCCTCCCCGCCCCCTTTGACCCGCGGGTGGCGGAGGCGGTGGCCCAGGCGGTTGCCGAGGAAGCGGTCCGCCTGGGGCTGAACCGGCGGCAGCGAAAGGAGGGATGAGAGAATGGAATACCGCATCGAGCACGACACCATGGGGGAAGTGAAGGTCCCCGCCGGTAAATACTGGGGGGCGCAGACCCAGCGGAGCGTTGAAAATTTCCCCATCGGCGGGGAAAGGATGCCCCAGGAGGTGCTCCGGGCCTTCGCCATCCTGAAAAAGGCCGCCGCCCAGGTGAACGTCCGCCTGGGCCGCCTGGACCAGCGGCGGGGGGAGGCCATCGCCGCGGTTTGCGACGAGATGCTGGCGGGGGAGCTTTTGGAGCACTTCCCCCTGGTGGTGTGGCAGACGGGCAGCGGCACCCAGACAAACATGAACGTCAACGAGGTGATTGCCAACCGAGGAAATGAGCGGCTGGGGGAGAGGCTCCTTCATCCCAACGACCATGTCAACTGCTCCCAAAGCTCCAACGACACCTTCCCAACCGCCATGCACATCGCCGCTTACCTGGCGGTGGAGGAGCATCTCCTTCCGGCCCTCCGGCGGCTGGAGGAGGCATTTTCCCGCCTGGCGGAGGAATACAGCGGCATCATCAAAACCGGGCGCACCCATCTCCAGGACGCCACCCCCCTCACCCTAGGGCAGGAGATAAGCGGCTGGGCCGCGCTGCTGCGGGCCGACGGGGAGATGCTGTCCGCCGGGCTTTCCGGCCTTTCGGAGCTGGCCCTGGGGGGGACGGCGGTGGGCACCGGCCTCAACGCCCCCAAGGGCTTTGGGGAGGCGGCTGCCGCCGGGATTGCCGCCCTGACGGGAAAGCCCTTTGTCACCGCCCCCAACAAGTACGCCGCCCTTTCCGGCAAGAACCAGCTGGCCTTTGCCCACGGGGGGATGAAGACCCTGGCTGCCGACCTGATGAAGATTGCCAACGATGTCCGTTGGCTGGCTAGCGGCCCCCGGTGCGGCATTGGAGAACTGCTTTTGCCGGAAAACGAGCCGGGCTCCTCCATTATGCCCGGCAAGGTGAACCCCACCCAGTGCGAGGCCCTTTGTATGGCGGCGGTGCAGGTGATGGCCAACGACACGGCGGTTTCCCTGGCGGCCAGCCAAGGGAACTTCCAGCTCAATGTCTATATGCCGGTGTGCATTTATAACTTCCTTCAATCCGCCCGCCTTTTGGGGGATGGGATGGAATCCTTCCGCCTGCGGTGTGTCCAGGGCATCCGCCCCAACCTGCCGCAAATCCAAAGGAATTTGAAAAACAGCCTGATGCTGGTTACCGCCCTCAATCCCCACATTGGGTACGAGAAGGCTGCCGCTATCGCCAAGACGGCCTACAAGGAGGGAATCACCCTGCGGGAGGCGGCGGTGGCCCTGGGCTTCCTCACCGGGGAGCAGTTTGATGCCATCCTTCAGCCGGAAAAGCTCATCGGCCCGCTGGAGGGGTAAAGATTGTATTTTCATTGTAAAATATACTGTTTGTATTAGAAAGGAGCTAATTTTATGGACCGGGAAAAACTGATGGATACCCTGATTCCGCAAGCGTGGGAGGCGGCGAAAAACGCCTATGTCCCTTACTCCAGCTTCCAGGTGGGGGCTGCCCTGCTGACGAAAAGCGGGGTGGTCTACCCTGGCTGCAACATCGAGAACAGCGCCTACGGCCCCTCCAACTGCGCCGAGCGCACCGCCGTCTTTTCGGCAGTGGCCAGGGGAGAGCGGGAGTTTGCCGCTATTGCGGTGGTAGGGAAGTTCACCGACGGCTCCCCCGCCGGGGGGGATGGCTTTGCCTACCCCTGCGGCGTCTGCCGCCAGGTGCTGGCGGAGTTCTGCTCCCCAAAGGATTTTCTGGTGCTGTTGGAAAACGCCCAGGGGGAGCGCAAGGCCCTCACCCTTGGGGAGCTGCTGCCCTACGGTTTTGTGCTGAAGGATGGGGTGCTGCTGTGATGGGAAGGAGATTTTTGCTGTTGCTGTTGGCTCTGCTTTTAATCCTCACCTTGGGGGCCTGCGGCAAAAAGGAGGATGCCGGGGATATCCCGGAAGAAAGCGCCAGCGGTGAGGAAAACTCTGTGCAGGAGGAAAGCGGCGCAGAAGAAAGCCAGTCCTCGGAGCCGGAGCCGGAGGAAAGTCTTCCGAAAATGGAACTGCCCCAGTCCATCTTTATGACCCAGGTGCTTGTTGGCATGGACCGGGTTTATCCCTATTGGGAGATGGAAATCACCGATGAGGAAGAGATTCGCGCCCTGGTGGTGCTGCTTTCCACCGAGGGGCTGGCTCCTCTTACCAAGGACCAGCCCAGCGTCCCAGACGGGGGGTCACCGGTTGAATTTAAGCTGGAATACGCCGGACGAACCGAGAGCTACTGGGGGTATATCCAGCCCCATTACCGTATCGAAGAGGAAAACGGCAGGGGGACCTTGGGAGACGGGGAGACGAAATACGCCTGCCCCGCCGAGACCTGCGACGCTTTGATGACCTTCCTGGAGCAAAAGAAGATTCTGGTGGTTGGCTGATTACCCCCGTCCACAATAAATTTACAAAATACCCCTTGCCAGTTCATTGTGCAGATGGTATAATCCGGAGAAAAGAAGATTATGCACAATTGACAAAAAAGGGGTCCGCAAAAGGGCGGACCGACAGGAGGTAATCCCCTATGGACAATCAACTGGAACTTCTGCGAGGTAGAAAAGGCTTCCTCTGCGATATGGATGGCGTCATCTACCACGGCAACAAGCTGCTGCCTGGAGTGCGGGAATTTGTGGACTGGCTGTATAAAGAGAACAAGAGCTTTCTCTTCCTCACCAACTCCAGCGAGCGCAGCCCCAAGGAGCTGCAACAGAAGCTGGAGCGCATGGGCCTGGCGGTGGACGAGAGCCACTTCTACACCAGCGCCTTGGCGACTGCCAGCTTCCTCAGCCGCCAGTCCCCCGGCTGCTCCGCCTATGTCATCGGCGCTCCCGGCCTGGTGGGCGCCCTCTATAGCGCCGGCATCACCATGAACGATGTGAACCCCGACTATGTGGTGGTGGGGGAGACCAGCAGCTACGGCTTTGAAAATATCCAGAAGGCGGTGACCCTGGTGCTGGCGGGGGCCAAGCTCATCGGCACCAACAGCGATCTGACCGGTCCGGTGGAGGGTGGCATCGCCCCCGCCTGCCGGGCCCTCACCGCTCCCATCGAGCTGGCAACCGGCAAGAGCGCCTACTTTGTGGGGAAACCCAATCCCTTGATGATGCGCACCGGACTCAAGCTCCTGGGGTGCCACTCCGCCGAGGCCGCTATGATTGGCGACCGGATGGACACCGATATCATCGCCGGCATCGAGACCGGCCTGGATACCGCCCTGGTCCTCTCCGGCGTCACCAGCCAGAAGGACATCGACCGCTACCCCTACCGCCCCGCCCATATCCTGAAAGGGGTGGGGGATATCCCGCCGGAAGAATAGGCCCGGTGCAATTGGGGTAATCTGGGGCGTTGCCCCAGCCCCCACTTCTTTTTCTTCTTGCGAAAGAAGAAAAAGAAGCAAAAAGAAGAACGGCCTATGTTTTCGCAGCGCGGCGGAGAACACCAGCCTCCGCTGTATCGGACCAAAAAAATCAACAGGGCCCTGGAAAGCGCAAGTCTTTCCGGGTTTTTTTTCTGTGAGTTTCCGGGGCCTAGGCGGTCCGCAGTTTTTCCCCTATTACCGCCATCCTCTGGGGGGTGAGGGGCAGGTCCTCCAGCCGCACCTCCGCCAGCCGGTCTTCCCACAGCAGCAGATACCAGCTGGTGGGTTCGCCGTGGCGGTACATCTGGTAAGCCGCCGCCGCTCCCCAGGGACCGGCTTCGGCGGGGCGGTACTGGGTTTCAAACAGCGGGTCTTCTTTTGTCACAGAGGCCAGACAAAGGGGATAGAGAAAGGGGGCCTTCACTTCGATAATAGTGTAGGTCAGTTCCGGAGCGCCGCAGGCTTCCCCCAGGAGGGCGTCTTGGCTGTAGCGGGTCTGGGCCAGGAGGAAGGTCTCCTCCCTCTCCGCCTGGGTGGAGTACCGGACATCGCCAGGGGCGGTGAGGTCCGCCACCGTCAGAGGGAGGGGGTCGTGGTAGACCGAAAAGGTGTGGCCGGAAAATTCATAGGTCTCCGCCGGGGGGTGCTCCCGCCACAAATTCCCCCGGATGGTAGCCGCCACCATCCCCCACACAGAAAGGGAGGCAAAAATCGCAGCCAATCCTATCGTTACCACCATGGTGGCCATTTTGGGAGCGCCTCGGCGCTTCATCATTTCCCGGACCCGGCCGGTGAGGAGGATGGTGACGCCATAGAGGGCACACCCCCCCAGCAGTATCCCCAGGCGGGACCGGGAACCGATGGCGGAAAAGAGAAGTAGAAAGATGGCGCCACCCAACAGCAGGGCACTGGCCAGCCGGTTGGTGCGGACCGGGAGAAAGAATCCGTCCGCCGCCCCCCGGACCGCCTTGCGGTGCCACCAGAAGTAGAAAAAAATCTCATACAAGGTGGCAAGGAGAAGGAGCAGCCACATGGGCACCCCAAGAAGGGAGGAGGTGCTGGCAAGGAAGCCTACCGGGCCCTGGCGGAACTGGAGGAGCTGAAACCAAAGCTGCCAGAGAATCACCGCCGCCAGCACCAGATGGCCGGGGAGCATCGCCCGCTTCATGGAGCGGTGGACCGTCTCCACCTGGGTCATCGGGTCGGTGTCGATGGGAACCGGGTCCTCCTCCTGAGATACAAAAATTTGCATCTGTCCCCACCGGGCCAGAAGACGCCAGCCGTCCTGGGCGCAGAACTCCTCCATAGTCAGCTCCCCCTGGCTGGGGCTGGGGTCGAAAGGGGAGGCGGTGGGGAAGTAGGTGACAGCGGCGTGGAGCCGCCGGGGTTCGGTCCGCCGGTAGATCCAAAGAAAATTGCCGGGCTTTTCCAGCAGCCACCCCTGGGCGGCCATCTCCTCCACCCGCCGCTGGATGGCGGTGTGGTCGTAAAAGGCAAAGAATTCCAGACAGTAGCGATGGTTTTTCACCTATATCACTCCTTCCCAAACACACGGCGGTAATCCTCCGCCTGGGCCAAAATGCGCCGGTACTCCTGCTCCAGCAGCGCCCGCCCCTCCGGGGTGAGGAGGTAGCTGCGCCGCCGTCCCTCCGCGCAGGTCTCCCGAATAAGGCCCGCCGCCAGGAACTGCTCCAGCAGGTGATAAAGGGTGCCGGAGCCCACCCGCACCGCCCCCCCGGTGAGGGTGGCCACCCGGTCCATAATGTCGATGCCGCAGCATTCCTCCCCCAGGCAAAGGAGGATGTAGTACATCTGCTGGGTAAGGGTCTTGAATTTTTCCCTGGGCATAGAGTACGCCCCCCCTTTTTTGTATCGAATATCGATATTTCTGTTTTTAGTATAATGTCGAATATCGATATTGTCAAGGGGAGCGGGGAAAGAAAATTTGAAAACCCCCAGTTTTTACCAGGATGGAAACAGAAGAGATGTTAGAGGCCCTTTTCCGGTAAACAGCGGAATTCTCCACCCAGGCTATCAAGGGCTTTTACAGCAGGGAGTGAGCCGCCGGGCAGCCCCCGCATAAAACAAGCCCCCGCGGGATTATATATCTGAATAGCGCGGGAGCTTTTCCCTGCGGCAGCATATGGGGAGGGGGAGTACAATGACCGGGGTGATTCTGCTGTTTTTGCTGGGCCTGGTGCTGATGGTGAAGGGTGGGGACAGCTTTGTGGAGGGGGCAGAATGGATGGCCAGGGTCACCGGCATCCCCCCCTTTGTGGTGGCGGCCACGGTGGTAAGCCTTGGCACCACCATGCCGGAGCTGCTGGTCTCCACCATGGCGGCGGCCCAGGGCTCCGGGGGGATGGCCCTGGGGAACGCGGTGGGCTCGGTGTCCTGCAATACCGGCCTCATTCTGGGAATCTCCCTGCTGTTTTTGCCAGGGAGGGTGGACCCCCGGCCCCTGCGGGAGAAGGGAACGCTGCTTCTGCTGGCCCTTTTGGCGATGCTGGCCTTCGGCATCGACTGGCGTCTCACCTGGGGGGAGGGGCTGTTTCTTCTCCTGCTGCTGGTGGTCTTCCTGAAAAACGACATGGAGGCCGCCCGCCGTTCCCCCTTTCCCCTGGAGGAGGGGGCGGAGCGCAGCCCCCATGCGGCGGTGGTCTATATTGGCAAGTTCCTCCTGGGGGCGGTGGGTCTGGCGGCAGGGGCCCGCCTGCTGGTGGATAACGGCTGTATTCTGGCCCGCTTGCTGGGGGTGCCGGAGGCGGTGGTGGCCCTCACCCTGGTGGCCTTGGGCACCAGCCTGCCGGAACTGGTGACCACCATCACCGCCCTGGCGCGGGGGCAGTCCTCCCTTTCGGTGGGGAACATCATTGGGGCAAACTTCCTGGACCTGACACTGGTCCCCGCTGTCAGCTCCTTCGCCGGGGGCGGTGTTCTGCCTATGGATCATCCCCTGGACCTGCTGATGGCGTTGCTCCTGCTGACAGTGAGCCTCCTACCCTCGGTCCGAAAGGGGCGCTTCCGCCGTTGGCAGGGCCTGGCCCTTTTGGTGCTGTACGGGGGTTATATCACACTTTTGTTCTAGATGTTCGTTTATCTTTCCCAAAAAAGAAAGAGCAGAGAGGGCTTGGCCCAATCTGCTCCATTTGTTTTGCCGGGAGAGGCTTTTGGTTAGCCTGGCACCCCTTCACTCCCCGCTTTTTTCTCAAACTCCCTTGCCGCTTTTCTTTTTGCTTCTTTTTCTTTTCCCGCGAAAAGAAAAAGAAGAAGGAAAATCCCGGCCGCCGCCAGCGCATAGCAAAGTGTCTTTATGGGCAGACTTCTGGTAAAATACAACTGCCAAGGAGGAACTCCCATGGAAGACAAGACCGTTTTGCACAACCAAACCCCCAAGCTGGGGGAGGGCAGCAGCCTCCCCTATCGCCGGCTGGACCTGGAGCTGCCCCAGGGGCTGGCGGCTTCCCTGGCCCTGAACCCCAAGGCCGCCGCCTTTTTCGGGGACCTGGACACCCCCACCAGGGGCCAGATTATCTCCTATATCCGCAGCACCGACACCGGGGAGGAGGCCAAGGCCCGCACCCGGCAGGCGGTGGAGGGCCTGGGGAGCGGGGTGCTAGACTTCCTCTCCGGAGGCTGATTCCTGCCGGTACACCTTCCCCAGGGTAAACCCCCGGCCCCGCACTTCACTCACCCGGCTTATTACCAAAAAGGCATCCGGGTCGATTTCCTGGATGGTCCGGGTGAGGCGGGGCAGCTCCCGACCGCTTACCACCGTCAGCACCACCGGCCAGAGGTTGTGGCAAAAGCCGGTCTCCCCCTGGAGAAGGGTGCAGCCTCGGTCCAGCTTGTGGAGTATCTGCTCCCGAATTTCCTCATAGCGGGCGCTTACCACCTTCACCTGGGTGCGGCTGCTTCCCAGCACCAGTACCTTATCCAGGACCAAAGAATAGATTAGCAGCAGCAAAATGCCGTAAAGCACGTCCTCCCGCGGGGCGAAGGCCATCTGCCCCAGAAGGATGGCAAAATCAAAGGCGTAGATGGACACCGATACCGGTATCCACGCTTTCTTTTGGAGCACCAGCGGGGGGATGTCCATCCCGCCGGTGGAGGCTCCCGCCCGGATGACAACGCCGATGCCCACCCCAATCATCCCGCCGGCAAAGGCCACCGCCAGCAGGCGGTCCTGAAGAGGGAAGGCGATCCCCGGTATCCGCTGGAAAAGACCGAAGATTACCGGATACCAGAAGCTGCTCACAAGGGTGGTGAGGGCGAAGCGCTTCCCTAGCATCAAAAGACCCAGAAGAAACATGAGGGGATTGAAGATGGCGACAAAGCCTTCCACCGGTATCCCCCACAGGCGGCGGGCGATGAGGGCAAGGCCGGTGCTGCCCCCGGTGATGAGGCTGTTAGGAAGGATGAAGGCGGCGGCCGCCAAGGCGTACAGGGCGTTTCCCAGCAAGATGACCACCAGGTCCCTTAGCCCTTTTTTCCAGCCGTTTGCCCCTCTGCTCATAGCCCTTCCTCCTCTGCATTTCCTGTTGTGCTGCCCTGGTGCTCCTTTACCAGGGAAAAGGACAAAAGAAAACCGGGTCCTTTGCGGACCCGGTGATTTTTATTTTTCCTTGACCATCCTGCCATATGTCCCCTCCTGCTGCCCTTGCGGCAGACCCCTTCCCGCCGGAGGCGGGTGCTATCTGCCAATAGTATAACACAGCTTCCCCAAAGATTCCAGCCGTCTGGGAAAATTTTTCGGGAGGGATGGGGTGAGACACCGGCGGCACGCCAGTCACACCGCAAAGTGTAGAGATTCGGTTAAGGAGCGGGGCTTGTCCCCGCTCCGGGTAGGGCGGGACACCGGCGGCACGCCGGTCACACCTCTTGGAGGTATACCTTCAGGGAGCGGAAAGCCTTTCCACCGTGGAAGCCGCCGCCGTAAACGTGGGCGCCGGCAGTGGCTACAGAGGCATGGAGGTGGACGAAAAGGGGACCATCCCCCTTGTAGACGCCCCGAAGGGCGGGGTCCATCCGCTCCATGGTCATCACCTCACCGGTGAAGGAAAGCATCTCACCCGGCCCCTGGCAGAGGGTGCGCTCCACCTGGGGGGGATAGGAGCTGTCGGCGGGGGTGGTGAACTCCAGCCCGTATACCGAGCCGATGGCCCCGCTGATATAGACGTTCTGCCAGCCCTTTTCCAGCACAAAGGCTTCAATGGCGGCTTTAATATCCTGGTCTTTAGCGATGACCAGTTCGTGAAGCTGTCCCATCATTTTCCCTCCCTTTTTACTTTACACATTTCAGGGCCTGGCTGGCCGCAATGAGAATGGGGTCGTACACCGGCGCCACCGAGGGGGAATAAACCAGGTCCAGCTCGTTGAGGTCCATCACTGTCATTTTGGCGGTGATGGCGGTAGCCAGGACGTTCATCCGCCCGGCCACGGTGGAGGTGCCCAATCCCTGGGCCCCCAGCAGCCGGCCGGTGCCCCGGTCCAGCACCAGGGTGAGGTGGTTTTCCCCTCCGCCGGGGTAATAGGAGGCCCGGTCCCCTTTGGTGATGGAGCAGACAGCGGGGGAGAAGCCCGCCTTTTCCGCCTGCTCCGGGGTCAGACCGGTGGAGGCGGCGTAAAGGTCGAAAATCTTGGTCACCTGGGAGCCCAGGACACCGGGGAAGGCGCTGTAGCTTCCGGCCAGATTTTCTCCGGCCACCCGGCCCTGCTTGTTGGCGGTGGTGCCCAGGGGGAAGTAGCAGGGCTCGCCGGTGATGAGGTTCTTCATCTGGACGCAGTCCCCGGCGGCATAGATGGCGGGGTCGCTGGTGCGCTGCCGCTCGTCCACCACAATGCCTCCCCGCAGCCCCAGCTCCAGGCCGCATTCCACTGCCAGCCGGGAGGAGGGCCGCACCCCTACCGAAAAGAGCACCAGGTCGGCAGGAAGGGTCTCCCCACCGGCCAAAGAAACGCCGGTGGCACGGCCATTTTCCACCTCCACCTGGGCGGCGGTGGCCCCCAGGCGCACTGCCACGCCGTGGCTTTCCAGCTCCCGCTGGATGCGGGTGGAGTAGTCCTCCGGCAGGAAGGGGAGAAGGCGGGGCAGGGCCTCCAGGACGGTGACGGAAAGTCCCGCCTGCCGGAGCTCCTCGGCAGTCTCCAAACCGATGAAGCCGCCTCCAACAATCACCGCCTGCTTTGCCTCCTTGGTCCGGGCCTTGAGGGCGATGCCGTCCTCCACCGTCCGCAGGAAGTGAACGCCCTGGGCTTCCACCCCTGGCAGGGGTGGAAGGAT
>WSMP01000011.1:0-9720 GCA_013316495.1 Angelakisella sp. | reverse complement strand
CTACCGTCCGCAGGAAGTGAACGCCCTGGGCTTCCACCCCTGGCAGGGGTGGAAGGATGGGCTCCGCGCCAGTGGCAATCATCAGCTTATCATAGTATTGGGTGAAGCTCTTGCCAGTGTCAAGATTGGTGACCTCCACCAGCTTCTCCTTCCGGCGGATGGCGGTGACCTCGTGGTGGATATAGGTGGGGATGTTCCGTTTTTCCCGGAGGGTATCCGCAGTGAGGGAGATGAGCTCCTCCGGCTCCCCGATAAGGCCCCCTACAAAGTAGGGAAGGCCGCAGGCGCCATAGCTGACAAAGCCGGAGCGCTCGTAGACGGTGACCTCCATATCGGGGCGGAGGCGCTTCGCCTTGGACGCGGCGCTGAGCCCTGCCGCAGTGCCGCCAATAACAATCAGAGATTCCGCCATGGTCTCCTCCTTACTTAATGCTGTATTTTTCGATGACGCCCATCTCCCGCATCATGTCCTTGAGGGCATCGAAGTGGGGGCCGCTGTAGTCCTCGTAGGGCTTGCGCAGGCTGCCGCCGGGGAGACCTAGGATGTTGAGGGCCGCTTTGATGACGATGGGGTTGGAGAGGTGGTAGAGAGCTTTCAGAAGGGGGAACCACTTGAAGTATTCCTCCCGGCACTCCTCCATGATTTGGACGCTGGTCCAGGGGCGGGAGTATTTGGCCGCCTCCTCCGGGATGATGTTGCCGCCGATGTTGGCGGTGCCGGTGCCACCCACGGCCAGGGTGGGGATGACGATGGAGTACTTGGGGAAATCGCAGCACATGATGCTGATTTTATCGCCGCAAAGGCGCTTCACCTGCACCAGCTGCTCCACGCTGCCCATGGCTTCCTTATCCACCACAAAATTGGGGTGGGCGTCGCTGAGCTTTTTGATGGTCTCCGGCATCACCTGGACCCCCAGACGGGAGGGGTTGTTGTAGATGCCGCAGGGGAGGCTGGTGGCGCTCATGCAGGTATCCAGGTGGGTGAAGACGCTGTTCTGGGGGATGAGGACATAGGGGGGGACGGTGAAGACGACGCCGTCGGCGCCCTCGCTCTCGCAGTACTGCGCCATAGCCACGCTATCCGGAGTGGAAAGGGCGGCGCAGCTGAAAAAGACCGGGATGCGGCCTTTGGTCATCTTGATGACCTCGTGGACGATGGCCTTTTTTTCCTCCAGGGAAAGAAGGGTCACTTCGCCTGCGCTGCCAAGGATAAACAGCTGGGAGGTGCCGTACTTGATCTGGCGGTCGATGAGCACCTTAAAGGCGCCAAAATCAACCTTGTTCTCATGGTCAAAGGGGGTGGGCATTGCGACCCAGGAACCGGACGGGTTAATCATAATCAGTCACCTCATGTATAAATTTTTTGCCCAATGAGGGCTTTGGTATAGGTATTATACCTTGATTTGCAAGGGTTGTCAGTCATGCCTGGAACATTGTAATATTTGATACAAGCGCATAAAAACAGGAAATTTAGGACGGTTTTTGTTTTTTCCAGGAATGAGCGCTTGCAATTTCCTCCTGGTTCCGATAAACTTATAGGGTATAACAAAAAGCAAAGGGGATGGCATTTTGGAACAGATGGAACGAACAACCCTCACCACCCCGGATCTCTTCGACCCGGAGCTGGATAAGCTGGTCTCCTCGGTGGGGCAGCAGCTGGTGTTCCCTCCAAAGCATATCTTCTCCATGCCGGGGGAGGAGCTGGGAGGCATCTACTATGTCCAAAAGGGCAGGATAAAGCACTATATGGACAATGCCGAAGGGGGCGTTAAAATCCTTTACACCCTGTCCCCAGGCTGGTTCTTTGGGGAGACGGTGTTTTTCCTCAAGACCCGCACCAGCCTCTATTCCCAAACAGAGACCAAGGTGATTATGTATAAGCTCCTGGATGAGGACGTGAAACGGATGATGGACGAAAGCGCCCTCTTCCGGGATGCGCTTTTCCGCTGCTGGGCCCATAAGACCCTGATTCTGCGCCACGAGATTGCGAACCTCACCTTTAATTCCTGCAAGAGCCGGCTGAAGAGGCTGTTTTGCTCCATGGTGGATACAGACCACATCACCGACCCGGCCTGGTACAGCCTGAAGGTCCACTACACCCACGGGGAGCTGGGGGAGATTGTGGGAGGGGCAAGGGTCACCATCAGCCGGCAGCTCACCGAGCTGTGTAACGAAGGATTTCTGCGCATCATCAACCGCCGGGCGCAGGTGAGCGCGGAGGCCTACCAGGAGTACGCCCGGAGCCAAGGGAAGGAATGACGGCTTTTCTTTCTCCCAAAATGCAGGACGGGAGAAGAAATCCTGCAAAAGTTAAGGCGGGGGACTGTATCTGATATAAACACAGATGACCTGCATGGTGTACATATCAAGAAATCACTTGGAAAATGCCCGATTTTCTATCCGCTTTGAAGTAGAAAAAACCATGGGAATTTCCTTGCAAATTATACAATAGGGCAAAATCGCTGACGCTTTTTGAAAAAATGATTGCATTCCGCCGGTGAAAGGATTATAATAAAGTGCATTACATGGAGCTGGTAGGGATACATATTTCCGCCTTCCGTGTACAGCGTGGCCCAAATCTAAAACGTATGGAGGTCCTTTCACAATGAAAAAATTCATTGCAGTCATGCTCTGTTTGGCACTGACCGTTTCCGTATTTACGGGATGCACCACCACCCCGCCTGCGGGGAACAGCACCAACTCTCCCGCCCCCGGCGGCTCCAGCGACGCAGGCAGCGCCCCTGGCGGCTCCGGCGATACCATCAAGATTGGCATTTTTGAGCCTGCCTCCGGCGAAAACGGCGGCGGCGGCAAGCAGGAGGCCCTGGGCATCCGGTACGCCCACAGCCTGGTCCCCACAGTAGAGGTGGGGGGCAAGACCTACAAGGTGGAGCTGGTGGAGGTGGATAACCAGTCCGATACCTCCAAGGCGGTCACCGCCGCCCAGTCCCTGGTGAGCTCCGGTGTCTCGGTTGTGCTGGGCTCCTATGGCTCCGGCGTGTCCATTGCCGCCGGCGAAATCTTCCGGGAAGCCAAAATCCCCGCCATCGGCGTCTCCTGCACCAACCCCCAGGTGACCCTGGGCAACGATTACTACTTCCGCATCTGCTTCCTGGATCCCTTCCAGGGCACCGTTATGGCCAGCTTCGCCCAGTCCAAGGGCGCCAAGAAGGCCTTCGTCATCACCCAGCTGGGGGACGACTACTCCACCGGCCTGGGCAACTACTTCAAGAGCGCCTTTGAGGCTGCCGGCGGCGCCGTGGTCACCGGCGAGTTCCAGACCGGCGAGGTGGACTTTAACGCCATCCTCACCAACGCCAAGAACGAAAACGTGGACGTTATCTTCGCCCCCTCCTCCATCGCTACCGCTCCGCTGATTATCCAGCAGGCCCGGCAGCTGGGCATCACCTGCCCCATTATGGCTGGCGACACCTGGGAGAACCAGAGCATCATTGACAACGCCGGCGCGGACACCAGCGAGGTCTATCTTTCCACCTTCTTTGATGAAAATGACTCCAGCAACACCATCGCCAAGGATTTTGTCACCGGCTACAAGGCATGGCTTAACAGCGACAACCAGAACCTTACTAACAACGGCGGCAACGACGGCGTGGCCGCGGTTTCCGCCCTGGGCTACGACGCCTATATGACCGCTATTGAGGCCATCAAGGCGGCGGGCGCTCCCGACGCGGCTTCCATCCAGGCGGCCCTCCCCGGTGTCTCCTACGACGGCGTCACCGGCGGTCTGACCTTCGATGAGAACGGCGACGCGAAAAAGAACATGGCCTACATCAAAACCATTGATAACGGCGGCTTCAAGTTCATCCAGACCCAGACGGTTTCTTAAAATCCACCCCAAGTCCCAACAAAGGACGCGGTGGGGAGCGAGCCTGCCCCCCGCCGCGTCCCTTTCCCTATCCAGCCATTCCTTTGCCCAGGAGGTGGTCCCATGGAAAAAGAGGAGGCGCATCACCTGCTGGCACTGCACAGCGGGCGGATGGGGGCCTTTGTGGAGGGGTACCGGTTTGCCCTGCGGTACAAGACGGGGAAGAGGGAGGAGCTCCGGCGGGGTTTTGAGGAGGTCATCGCCTGCCTGCGGGTTTTGGAAGAGGAGTTCCACCGGCCGGTCCTTCCGCAGCTGCTTCTGGCGGACTTAAACGAGCTTTTGCTGGGGGGCATCCTTGCCATGAACAAAGAGGGAGCGGCCCCGGAGGCGGCCGTTTTTACCATGGTCCTGGCGGAAACGATTACCGCTCTGCTGGAAAAGAATCCCCGCCCCTTTGAAGCCTACGAGCGCTACCCCGAAAATTACGACAACCAGCTGTCCCAATAAAAGGTGCGGCCCGGCAGGAGGCTCCTTCCCGCCGCTCCCTGAGCCTTGGAGGTGTGTTTTACTCTATGGATTCTGTGTCCTATGTTCTGCAGCAGCTTCTCACCGGTGTTTCGGTAGGCGGCCAGTATGCCCTTATCGCCATCGGCTACACCATGGTGTATGGTATCCTGCGGCTCATCAACTTTGCCCACGGGGATATCTTCATGATGGCGGGCTTTTTTATGGTCTATCTTTCCGCCACCATGCCGGTGTATATCTCCATCCCGGCAGTGCTGCTTTTGACGGTGGCCCTGGGGGTACTGGTGGAGCGGGTGGCCTATAAGCCCCTGCGCACCGCTCCCCGGATGTCCATTATGATTTCGGCCATCGGCGTCAGCTATCTATTGCAAAACTTCGCCACCTACTACACCGGGGGCCTGCCCCAAAAGTACCCCACCATCCCTTGGATTGGGGACAATGTAAACTTTGCCGGGGTGGCTACCTCCCGTGTCACCCTTCTCACCCCGGTCCTCACCCTGGCCCTGGTCATCGGTCTGGTGGCCCTTATCCGGTACACCAAAATCGGTATGGCTATGCGGGCGGTGTCCAAGGACTTTGAGACCGCCCAGCTGATGGGCATCAACATCAATGGGGTCATCAGCATGACCTTTGTCATCGGTTCCTTTTTGGCGGGGGTGGGCTCCCTGTTGTTCTTTTCCAAGTACCCCACCGTCACCCCCACCATCGGCGCTATGCCCGGCCTGAAGGCCTTTGTGGCGGCGGTGTTCGGCGGCATCGGCAGCATCCCCGGCGCGGTGATAGGGGCTTTTATTATCGGCATCTGCGAAAATATCATCAAGTCCATGGGCTACCCCACCTTCAGCGACGCCTTCACCTTTGTACTGCTGATTTTGGTGCTGGTGGTGCGGCCCACCGGCCTGTTTGGCGAAAAAGCGACAGAGAAGGTGTGAGCGTATGAAAAATGTAAAGAAAGAAGCGATACTTCCGGCGGCTCTCGTCCTTGTCCTTTTCGTGGGCCTTTTTGTGCTGGAGCGGGTGGTCCCCGCCTCCTCTATCCTGTTTGTGGTGCTCAAAAAGGGTGCCATCTACGCCCTGGTGGCGGCCTCCATGAACCTCCTCAACGGCTTTACCGGCCTTTTTTCCCTGGGGCAGGCGGGCTTTATGCTCATCGGTGCCTACACCTACGCCATCTTTACCATCCCGGTGGAGATGAAGCCCGTGGTCTACCAGTACTATGACCACGCTATCGGCTTTACCCTGCCGGTGCCGGTGGCGATTCTCCTGGCGGGGCTGGCTGCGGCCGCCTTCGCCGCCCTCATCGGCCTGCCGGTGCTGAAACTTAAAAGCGACTACCTGGCGATTGCCACCCTGGGCTTTGCAGAGATTATCCGGGCGGTGATTCAGTACGAAAAGCTGGGACCCATCACCAACGGCTCCAATATGCTAAAATCCTACCCCAAGTTCAACTCGGTGCTCTTTCCCTTTGCGGTAGCGGGGGTGTGCATCGCCGTCATCCTTCTGCTTATCAACTCCTCCTACGGCCGGGCTTTTAAAGCCATCCGGGATGATGAGATTGCCGCCGAGGCCATGGGGGTGAACCTCTTTAAGCACAAGGAGATGGCCTTTACCATCAGTTCCTTCTTTGCCGGCATCTCCGGGGCGCTGCTGGCAATGTTCCAGTCCACTGTGCAGGCCAGCGCCTTTAAATCCTCCATGACCTACGAAATCCTTCTGATTGTGGTCATCGGCGGCATCGGCTCCATCAGCGGCAGCGTTATCGCCTCCTTCCTCTTTGTGGCCTGCAGCGAGTGGTGGCTGCGCTTTTTGGATACCGAGCTGTACTTTGGCTCCTTCCAAATCCCCTTCCTCCGTTCCGGATTCCGGATGGTGGTTTTCTCGGTGGTCATTATGATTATGGTGCTCTTCTACCGCAGGGGCATTATGGGGGACCGGGAGCTGTTTCAGAAGCGAAGGGAGAAAAAGAAGGGGGAGGTGCAGCAATGAGCGAAAACGTGCTTCATGTGGAAAATATCACCATGCAGTTCGGCGGCGTGGTGGCGGTGAATAACCTCACCCTGGATGTGAACCAGGGGGAGATTGTGGCCCTCATCGGCCCCAACGGGGCGGGGAAGACCACCGCTTTTAACTGCATCACCGGGGTGTACGAGCCCACCAACGGTCTCGTCTCCTTCCATGGGGAGACCATTCTCCAGAATTTTCCCAAGGGGAAGATGCGCACCCAGTACGCCGGGGAGAACGCCGGGCTTTATCAGAGCGCGATGGTGAAGACCCCGGACCAAATCACCCAGCTGGGCATCGCCCGCACCTTCCAGAATATCCGCCTTTTCGGCAATTTGACCGTCTTTGAAAATGTTCTCATCGCGAAACACATGCGGGCCAAGCAGAATGTCTTTTCCGCCACCTTTCGCCTGAACCGCAAGGAGGAGGAGCGGATGCGCCGGGAGGCGATGGAGCTTTTGGAGCTCCAGGGAATGGCCCACCTGCGGGACGAAATCGCTTCCTCGCTGCCCTATGGCCTCCAGCGGCGGGTGGAGATTGCCCGCGCCCTGGCGACCGACCCCACCCTGCTGCTGCTGGACGAACCAGCGGCGGGGATGAACCCCCAGGAGACCCAGGAGCTTACTGATTTTATTGTGCAGATCAAGGACCAGTACCACCTTTCGGTGTTTATGATTGAGCACCACATGGACCTGGTGATGCAGATTTCCCAGCGAATCTACGTGCTGGATTTTGGAAAGCTCATCGCCCAGGGGAGCGCCAAGGAGGTCCAAAACAATCCGGAGGTCATCAAAGCGTATTTGGGGGTGGCTGACAATGCTTAAAATTCAGAATCTCCATGTGAGCTACGGCGGCATCCAGGCGGTGCGGGACGTCTCCTTCGAGGTGCCGGAAGGGAAAATCGTCACCCTCATTGGAGCCAACGGGGCAGGGAAATCCACCACCCTGCGCTCCATTATCGGCCTGGTGCCGGCCGCAGGGGGCTCTATCCTTTATAAGGGCGAGGAGCTGCGCGGCAAGACCACGGCGGAAATTGTAGCCAAGGGCGTAACCCTGGTGCCGGAGGGCCGGCGGGTCTTCCCGGACCTGACGGTGGAGGAAAACCTGCGCATTGGGGCATACCTGCGCAAGGACGATTTAAAGAGCGACCTGGAATGGGTCTACAGCCTCTTTCCACGGTTGAAGGAACGGCACTGGCAGGCGGCAGGGACCCTCTCCGGCGGCGAGCAGCAGATGCTGGCGGTGGGCCGGGCCCTTATGAGCCGTCCCAAGCTGGTGATGATGGACGAACCCTCCCTGGGCCTGGCGCCGATTGTGGTGCAGCAGATTTTTGCGATTATCCGCAAAATCAACGAAGAGGGCGTGACGGTGCTGCTTATTGAGCAGAACGCTAACATGGCCCTTCACGCGGCGGACATCGGCTATGTGATGGAGACCGGCTCCATCACCCGTTCCGGCGATGGCAAGACCCTCCTGGAGGATAAAAGCATCCAGGAGGCCTATCTGGGTAAATGAGTGGCCAGGAGGGAGCCCCCATGAAAGTCCGGCTAGAGTGTCCCAAGGATCTGCCAGAGCTGCTGCGTATCTATGCCGCCGCCAGGGAGGCCATGCGCCGCAGCGGCAATCCCACCCAGTGGGGGAATAATCGTCCCAGCCAAGAAACCCTGGAGGAGGACATCCGCCTGGGGCGGCTCTACGCCCTGGAGGCGGGGGAGAGGCTGGTGGGAGCCTTTGTCTTCTTTCAAGGGCCGGAGCCAAGCTACGAGGCGATTGACGGCCACTGGCTGAATCTGGAGCCTTACAGTGTTATTCACCGCATTGCCAGCGATGGCAGCCAGCGGGGGGTTCTGGCCCGGTGCCTTGCCTGGTGCGAGGGGCAAACGAAAAATCTTCGCATTGATACCCACCGGGATAACCGCGTTATGCGGCATCTTCTGGAGAAGAATGGCTTTATCCCTTGCGGGACTATCCTTGCCGAGGATGGAACCCCCCGCATCGCCTACCAAAAAGCATGAAAAGCCCCCCGCCTCTGTATAGAAGCGGGGGATTTTATTTTAGGCGCCTTGACAAATTACCAATAATATAGTATATTAGAAATATCTTAAATACTTAGGAGGCGCTATGACATTATCACCAAGACTTGCTCAAATCGGTAAGGAGTGTGTGGCCTGCGGCAGCTGTCTGCGGGTTTGCCCCAGGGGGGCCATCCACATTGCGTCCGGGGTAACCGCCCAGGTAAATAGCGATGCCTGCGTTGGCTGCGGGCGGTGCGCCAAAATCTGCCCGGCAGATGTCATCACCATTGTGCAACGGAGGGCTGTAAAATGAAACGGAAATGGTACGATTACCTTTGGATTGCGGAGCTCCTGTATTGGGTTTTGGGAGTTTGCAACATCCTTTTTGCTTGGCTGGGAATGGTGTTTTTCTGTATCCCTCTGCTGATGGCAATCGTTGGCGGGAACAAGACCTATTGCAACCGCTTCTGTGGACGTGGCCAGCTGCTGGGGCTGCTGGGCAGCAAGTTTTCCCGGAATGCGCCGCCCCCCCGCTTCCTCCGGAGCCGGTGGTTCCGCGGCGGCTTTTTGGCCTTTTTTATGGTGATGTTCGGGCTGATGCTCCGCAGCACCTACATGGTCTTTTCCGGCGCGCCCCTCCGTCAGTCGGTGACGCTGCTGTGGACCTTCAAGCTCCCCTGGCAGTGGGCGGAGGTGGGGATGGTGGCCCCGTGGGTTGCGCAGTTCGCCTTTGGCTTCTTTGGTGTGATGATGACCTCCACGGTGCTGGGGCTGCTGACGATGGTGCTTTTCCGGCCCCGCTCCTGGTGCGTATACTGTCCCATGGGGACTATGACCCAGGGAATCTGCAAGTTAAAACAGGGGAAAGAGGATGTTCAGTGATGGAGGAAAAAGCGAAAAAGATTGCAGAGCTTTTGAAGATTCTGGCTAATGAGCACCGGCTGCTGATTCTTTGCGCGCTGATGCAGGGGCCGCTTGCAGTGGGGGAGCTCCACCGGTCCACCCCCCATATTACCGCCTCCGCCCTTTCCCAGCACCTGGGGCAGATGCGCACGGCAGGTATCCTGGAATCTCAAAAGCAGGGGATGAATGTCATTTACCGAATCCAGGACCAGCGGGTGACAGCTCTGCTGGGGGCTATTAAGGAATACTATTGCGAGGAATAAGGCGCGTATAAACGTTGCCAATAGTCCCGAAGCTGGTATTTAGAAGAAACCTTCCGAGAGGAGGGCGGTTTCCCTTCGGAAAAGAGCGGCCAAATCGTGCAGAATTTGATGAAGATCGGTTGCGGCACCGAGAGCTTTGGCCGCTTTTCTTTTTGCCTCTTTTTCTTTTCCCGCGAAAAGAAAAAGA
>WSMP01000090.1 GCA_013316495.1 Angelakisella sp. | reverse complement strand
AGCTTTGGCCGCTTTTCTTTTTGCCTCTTTTTCTTTTCCCGCGAAAAGAAAAAGAAGGCGGGGCTGGGCGGCAGCCCAGATTGGCATAGGCAATGCAGTTGGACCTGTTGCAAAAAGCGGCGTTTCGTATTATAGTAGGAGCATCACAGTTTTCCAGAGAGGAGCGGTATGATGAAACTGCTTTCCATCGAGTCCTCCTGCGACGAGACTGCCGCCGCGGTGGTGGAGGACGGGCGGCGGGTGCTGTCCTCGGTTATTGATTCCCAGGTACGGGAGCACCAGATTTACGGCGGCGTGGTGCCGGAGATTGCCAGCCGCCGCCACACCGAAAACATCGTCCAGGTCACCCGCCTGGCCCTGGCGGAGGCGGGCGCCGCCCTGGCGGAGGTGGACGCCATCGCCGTCACCGCCGCTCCGGGCCTTATCGGGGCGGTGCTGGTGGGGGTGAACTTCGCCAAGGGTCTGGCCCTGGCGGCGGGGAAGCCGCTGGTGCCGGTGCACCACATCCGGGGGCACGTGGCGGCCAACTACATCACCCACCCGGAGCTTACGCCCCCCTTCCTCTGCCTCATTGTCTCCGGGGGACACAGCCACATCGTCCAGGTGGAGGACTACACCACCTACCGCATCCTGGGGCGCACCCAGGACGACGCCGCCGGGGAGGCCTTTGACAAGGCCGCCCGGAGCGTGGGCCTGCCCTACCCCGGCGGGGTGGCCCTGGACCGCATCAGCCGGGACGGCAACCCGGAGCGCTACCCCCTGCCCACCCCCCACACGGCGGGGAAATACGATTTCAGCTTTTCCGGCCTCAAGACCGCCGTCATCAACCTCAGCCACAACGCCGCCCAGAAGGGGGAGGCCCTTGCCCCGGAGGATTTGGCCGCCAGCTTCTGCCGCAAGGTAAGCGGCATCCTGTGGGACAAGCTGGAGGCCGCCGCCCGTGACACGGGGGAAAGGCGCGTCGCCATCGCCGGGGGGGTCAGCGCCAACAGCTGGCTGCGGGAGCGGGTGGAGCAGGGCTGCCAGGAAAACGGCTGGCAGCTGTACATGCCGGAGCTGCCCCTTTGCGGCGACAACGCCGCTATGATTGGGGCCCAGGGGTACTACGAGCTGCTGGCGGGGAACACCGCCGGAATGGACCTGAACGGGCGGCCTTATATGGAGATTGACAGCGGGTTTTAGGATAGGGAGGGCTTAGAAAGATGGAAAAGCACCAGCAGGCATTGGAAGAGGCTCTGGCGGAGGCGGCCAAGGGCTGTCTGCGCATTCAGTACCACCCTGGGGAGAAGCCGTCCCGGATGGGGGCCAGCAAGTTTGGCGGCAGGCCCCACCTTCCGGCGGGGTTCGTCTGGCCCTGGTACGACGGGGAGACGCTGCATTATGATGGGAAGAGCTTCGCCAAGATCCCTGTCCATCGCCCCTTGTCCTTCCTCTGCCAAATCGACCTGGCGGAGGCGGTGCCCCTGGACAAGACGGGGCTGCTGCCCAAAAGCGGGCTTCTTAGTTTCTTCTACGAGTTGGACAGCCAGCCCTGGGGATACGACCCTGACCACAAGGGCGCCGCCAGGGTCTGCTGGACCCCGGCGGAGGAAAGGCTGGTGGAGGTGGATTTCCCCCCGGAGATGGAGGAGGACTTCCACCTGCCGGAGCAGGCCATCACCCTGACGGCGGCTTCCAGCCTGCCCTCCTGGGACAATTTGGACGGCCAGGCTCCGGCTCTGGCGGAGCTCCTGGGGGAGGACGATGACAATTACCAGCGCTACCAGGCTTTGGCCGAAGAGCGGGGGTGCTTTTGGCAGTACGACAGCCATCTGCTGGGGTGGCCCGACCTGATCCAAAACCCCATGGAGATAGAGTGTGAACAGGTGATTCGGGGGTACTCCCTCGGCCACGGGCTGCCCCCCATCCCCCCGGAGGAGAAGGAGGCAATCGAAGCTGCCGCCGGCGACTGGGTGCTGCTGCTCCAGATGGGGACGGTGGAGGATGAGGATTTTGAGCTGATGTGGGGGGACTGCGGCTGCATCTACTTCTGGATAAAAAAGCAGGACCTGGCGGCGGGGAATTTTGACAGGGTCTGGCTGATTTTACAGTGCGGATGAAAGCCGCTGGAGCTGGGCAGGGTGCTGCGGCGCCCCGTCCGGCAGGGTGAAAATGAAAACAGCCGGGGTTTTTGCACCCTGGCTGTTTTTTGGTCCCCAAAATGCCCCCGGATTTTAAACAGCGGGGCTTCGATGTGTTTTGATGTTGCTGTTTAAGACTCCAGGCACTTATAAATGTCTTTCTGTTCGCTCAAGGCGCGAGGCTTGCCTCGCGCTGGGTAGGGAGTGACACCGGGGGCACCCCGGCCGTTCTTTTTTGCTTCTTTTTTCTCACGGGTGAGAAAAAAGAAGCGGGGGCTGGGTCATAGCCCCAGAATTGTACAACTACAGCTTAGTCATCCAGCTTGAGGACGGCCATAAAGGCCTCCTGGGGGACCTCCACGGTGCCCAGCTGGCGCATCCGCTTTTTGCCCTCCTTCTGTTTTTCCAGCAGCTTCTTTTTGCGGGTGATATCGCCGCCGTAGCATTTTGCAAGCACGTCCTTGCGCATGGCCTTCACCGTTTCGCGGGCGATGATTTTGCCCCCCACCGCCGCCTGGATGGGCACCTCGAAGAGCTGGCGGGGGATGTGCTCCTTCAGCTTTTCCGCCATTCTTCTTGCGCGGGGATAGGCGTTATCGGCAAAGACGATAAAGGAAAGGGCGTCCACCATCTCCCCGTTCAGGAGGATGTCCAGCTTCACAAGGCGGCTCTCCCGGTAGTCGGAAAGCTCGTAATCAAAGCTGGCGTAGCCCCTGGTGCGGGATTTCAAGGCGTCAAAGAAATCGTAGATAATCTCCGCCAGGGGGAGGTCGTAGTGGAGCTCCACCCGGTCGGTATCCAGGTATTTGGTGTCCTTATAAATCCCCCGGCGGCCCTGGCACAGCTCCATAATGGTGCCGATAAACTCGGTGGGGGTAAAGATGCTGGCCTTTACAAAGGGTTCCTCCGCCCCGGCGATGGCGGCGGGGTCCGGGTAGTTGGTGGGGTTATCAATATTCACCGTTTCCCCGCTGGTGAGGGTGAGGCGGTAAACCACGCTGGGGGCGGTGGTGATGAGGTCCAGGTTATACTCCCGCTCCAGCCGCTCCTGGATAATCTCCATGTGGAGAAGCCCCAAAAAGCCGCACCGGAAGCCGAAGCCCAGGGCCACCGAGGTCTCCGGCTCGAAGGAGAGGGAGGCGTCGTTAAGCTGGAGCTTTTCCAGGGCCTCCCGCAGGTCCGGGTATTTGGCCCCGTCGGCGGGGTAGATGCCGCAGAAGACCATGGGGTTTACCTTGCGGTAGCCTGGCAGGGGCTCCGGGGTGGGATCTTCCGCCCCGGTGACAGTATCCCCCACGCGGGTGTCCTGCACCGTCTTGATGGAAGCGGTGATATACCCCACCTCCCCGGCGAAGAGAACCGGCAGGGGGGTGAGGGAGGTGGCCCCCATGGACCCCACCTCCACCACCCCAAACTGGGCGCCGGTGGCCATCATCCGGATGGTCATCCCCGGCTTTACCGAGCCCTCCACCAACCGGACGTATACAATGACGCCTTTATACGGGTCGTATACAGAGTCGAAGATAAGGGCCTTCAGGGGCGCCTCGTCGGTCCCCGCCGGCGGGGGAACGTCGGAGACGATGCGCTCCAGCACCTCGTGGATGTTCAGGCCGTTTTTGGCGGAGATGCGGGGGGCGTCCAGGGCGGGGATGCCGATGATATCCTCCACCTCGTGGGCCACCCGCTCCGGGTCGGCGGCGGGGAGATCGATTTTGTTGATGACCGGGACGATCTCCAGGTCGTGGTCCACCGCCAGGTAGGTGTTGGCAAGGGTCTGGGCCTCGATGCCCTGGCTGGCGTCCACCACCAGCACCGCCCCCTCGCAGGCGGCCAGGGAGCGGCTCACCTCGTACCCGAAGTCCACGTGGCCGGGGGTGTCGATGAGGTTGAACTGATACCGCTGGCCGTCATCGGCGTCGTAGTAGAGGCGCACCGCCCTGGCCTTGATGGTGATGCCCCGCTCCTTTTCCAGCTCCATGTTATCCAGAATCTGGGATTCCATCTCCCGCTGGGAGATGGAGGCGGTGGCCTCCAAAAGGCGGTCGGCCAGGGTGCTCTTGCCGTGGTCGATGTGGGCGATGATGCAGAAGTTGCGGATATTCTCCTTGGGGAAGGACATGGGTCTCCTCCTTCGTGGGGATAGATTTACGGGCGCTGCTCCTTACATGACCTCCGGGGCGGAAATCTTCAGGATGCCCAAAACATTGGCGATGACGGTGCGGGTGGCGGTGCAGAGGGCCAGGCGGGCCTGCTGGAGGTTGTCCGCTTCTCCCTTCACCCGGCAGGTGTTATAGAACTTGTGGAAGAGGGTGGCTACGTCGTAGACATACCGGGTGAGGCGGGCCGGGTCGTAATCCCGGACGGTGTCAATAAGCTCCTGGGGCAGGCGGCCCAGGCGGCGGATAAGCTCCCGCTCCTCCGGGGAGGCCAGCAGCTCCAGCTCCCCGTCCTCCACCGGCCGGGGGACGATGCCTTCGGCCCGGAGGTTTTTCAGGATGCTGCATATCCTGGCGTGGGCGTACTGGACGTAGTACACCGGGTTGTCGCTCTGCTCCTTCACCGCCAGGTCCAGGTCAAAATCGAAGCTGGAGCCGGGCTCCCGCATGTTGAAGAAGTACCGGGCGGCGTCGATGGGAATTTCCTGGATGAGGTCCGCCAGGGTGATGGAGCGGCCGCTGCGCTTGCTCATGCGGTAGGGCTCCCCGTCCTTCATCAGGCGCACCAGCTGCATCAGCACAATGTCCAGCTTGTCCCCCTCCAGGCCGATGGCGTCCATCGCCCCCTTCAGGCGGGCAACATGGCCGTGGTGGTCCGCCCCCCAGATGTTGATGACCCGTTCGTACCCCCGGACGGCGAACTTGTTGTAGTGGTAGGCGATATCCGCCGCAAAGTAGGTGGGGATGCCGTTTTGGCGCACCAGAACCTCGTCCTTTTCCCCGCCAAAGCGGGTGGCCCGGTACCAGACGGCCCCCTCCTCCCGGTAGATGGCCCCCATCTCCTCCAGCTTTTGGATGACCGCCTCAATGGCCTCCGGGTGGAGCTGGCTTTCCAGGAACCACCGGTCAAAATCAATGCGGTAGGTGTGCAGGTCGTCCTTCAGGGCCTGGATGTTTTTGGGCAGGGCGTAGGCCACCAGGGCCTCCTTGCGGGCCTCCTCGGAAAGGGCCAGGAGGCTGTCCCCGTGGGCCTCGGCGTAGGCCTTGGCGTGCTCCTTGATGTCCTCCCCGTGGTAGCCGTCCTCCGGGAACTCCACCGCCTCCTCCCCCAAAAAGTGCTGGCGGTAGCGGGCGGAAAGGGACTTCCCGAATTTTTCAATCTGGTTGCCGGCGTCGTTGACGTAGAACTCCCGGGTGGCGTCGTGGCCGGACCAGATGAAGGCCTCCGCCAGCACATCCCCGATGGCCCCGCCCCTGGCGTTGCCCATGTGCATGGGGCCGGTGGGGTTGGCGGAGACGAACTCCACCATCACCTTTTTCCCCTGGCCGTAGCTGCTGCGGCCGTAGTTTTCCCCTTTTTCCAGGATGTCCCGGACCTGGGCCACAAACCAGCCGGGATCCATAAAGAAGTTGATGAACCCCGGACCGGCCACCTCCCACCGGGCAATGCCGCTCCCGGCCAGGTCCAGCCGGGAGGTGATGGCCTCCGCCAGCTTCCGGGGGGGCATCCGGAAGGCCTTGGCGTTCACCATGGCGGCGTTGGTGGCGAAGTCCCCCTTGGCGGTGTCGGCGGGGACCTCCACGGCGTAGTCCGCCGGTTCCCCCTCCGGCAGCTCCCCAGCCGCCTGGGCGGCCCGGATGGCCTCCAGAATCATCCTGCGAATCTGTTCCTGGGTATTTGCGGCAACACTGATGCTCATTTTATGGCGCTCCTTTTATCGTTTTACTTCCTGCTCCTTTGGCTGGGGTATCACCGAGACCATCACCTGGTTTTCGCTGGTGAGGGCGGTGTTCAGGTCCAGGGAATAGCCAAAATAAATGTCTCCCCCCTCGTCGGAAAGGCTGCTCTGGAGACGGTCGCAGCTGACCCCGATGATCATGCTGCCAAAGCCCAGGTCGTAGCTGCACTGGTGGCGCTTGCCCTTTTCCACAATCAGCTGGGTGTTGACGCTGCCGGAGCGGGTGAGGGTGACACGCTCCGCCTCCTCCTCGTACAGCAGGGTGGTCTTCGCCCCCTCAAAGCCGGTGGCCTCGCTCTCCTCGTAGGAGATGAGGTACCCCCCCTTCTGGGGGAGCCGGTGGAGGAGGTCATCCCGGTGAAGATTGGCGACCTGGAAAA
>WSMP01000089.1 GCA_013316495.1 Angelakisella sp. | reverse complement strand
GCAGCCGCCTCACCCCTTTGGGGGAGGCGGTATTGGGGGTTTTGGGGGATAAATAGGTGATATTTCCCTTATATCCTCAAAAACAGGTGAATAAACAGGTGATTTTAGGCGAAGCGCTTTTTGTCGAAGGAGAAAGAGCGCTTCGCCTTCTTCATCACCATTTCGGCAGATTGACAAAAAATAAACCCTGTTCTTTGGACAAAACCGCCAAACTTTTTTCCGCCCCCGGAAGTTGGCACAATTTTTGCATTTATACTATGCGAAGCCGAAAGGAGGCATTTTACAGATGCAGTATGATTTTAACCGTCCCATTGACCGCTGGGACAACTACGCCGTGAAGTACGACGAGATGGAACAGAAGTACGGCCGCAGGGACCTTCTCCCCATGTGGATTGCCGATATGGACCTCTGCACCGCCCAGCCCATCCTGGACGCCATCGACGCCCGGAACCGCCAGGCCATCTTTGGCTACACCAGCCGCCCGGACTCCTATTTCGAGGCGGTCTGCCAGTGGCAGGAGAAGCGCAACGGCTGGCGGCCCGACCCCAAGAAGTGCGTCTTCAGCCTGGGGGTGGTGCCCACCCTTTGCACCTGCGTGCGGGAGTTTTCCCAGCCGGGGGACGAGGTGCTGTTTTTGACCCCTGTCTACGGCGAATTCTTCGATTCGGTGGAAAACTGGGGCCGCAAGTGCCTCACCGTTCCCCTGGTGGAAAAGGACAATGTTTATACCCTGGACTTTGAGGCCTTTGAAAAGGCCCTCCAGCGCCGTCCCCCCCTCTTCATCCTCTGCCACCCCCACAACCCGGTGGGCAAGGTTTGGACCGAGGAGGAGCTGCGGCGGATGGGGGAGCTGTGCGTCCAGTACGGCACCCTTATTATCAGCGACGAGATTCACAGTGACCTGATGCTCTTCGGGCACAAGCACATCCCCATCGCCTCCCTGGGGGGAAAGATTGGGGAGAACACCATCACCTGCACCTCCGCCACCAAGACCTTCAACCTGGCGGGGCTTCAAGCCGCCACCATCATCTTCCCCAATGAGGAGCTTATTGCCAAGTATCAGAAGTTTTGGAAATCCATGGACGTCCACCGGAACAACTGCTTCAGCCTGGTGGCGGTGGAGGCAGCCTTCCGCCACGGGGAGGAATGGCTCGCCCAGCTGCTGGCCCACCTGGAGGGGAACATCCTCTACGTGGAGCAGTTCCTGAAGGAGAACATCCCGGAAATCACCGTCGCCCGGCCGGCGGCCACCTACCTGCTGTGGCTGGACTGCCGGGGATTGCAGCTCCCCGGCGGTGAGCTGCCTAAATTCATGGCGGAGGAGGCCCGCCTGGCCCTCAACGATGGCCGGGGCTTCGGCAAGACCGAGGGGGAGGGGTATATGCGCATGAACATCGCCTGCCCCCGTTCCACCGTGGAAAAGGCCATGGCCCAGCTGAAGGCAGCTGTGGATAAGCGGATGGGCCGCTGAACCGGTTCCCTACCCCGCCGGAGGACGGGGATGTGTATAGAGCAGCGGACTTTTGACAAAAAGCCGCAAAATAAGAGGAGGATTACTTATGGCAAAAACCGCAAACAGCCCTTTGGAGAAAAAGGGCGCAATCGTCCGGGCGATGGACGCTGTGGAGCGGGTGGGCAACGCCCTCCCCAACCCCGCCACCATCTTCCTGATTCTGACCGTCGCGGTCATCATCATTTCCGCCATCTGCGGCTCCCTGGGCGTCTCTGTAACCTACGAGACCATTGACACCGCCAACGGCAACGCCATTGTGGAGAAGACGGTGAAAGCCGTCAACCTCCTGACCCCGGATTCCATCCGGCACCTGGTGACCACCGTGGTCAGCAGCTTTACCGGCTTCTTCGCCCTGGGCACCGTCTTTACCATCATGATCGGTGTGGGCGTGGCGGACGGCAGCGGCATGATTTCCGCCATGCTGCGGCGGGCCGCGAACTCCGCCCCCAAAACCCTGGTCACCGCCATGGTGGTGTTTCTGGGCATCATGTCCAACATCGCCTCCTCCACCGGCTATGTGGTGCTGGTTCCCCTGGGGGCCATCCTGTTTATGGCCTTTGGACGGCACCCCATCGCGGGCCTGGCGGCGGCCTTTGCCGGTGTATCCGGTGGCTGGAGCGCCAACCTCCTCATCGGCACCAACGACCCCATGTTTGCCGG
The DNA here is from genome assembly GCA_013316495.1 of Angelakisella sp. Lineage (GTDB taxonomy): Bacteria > Bacillota > Clostridia > Oscillospirales > Ruminococcaceae > Angelakisella. The sequence continues at coordinate 4,286 of WSMP01000089.1, read as the reverse complement.
TATGTCCACCCAGGCGGCCCAGACCCTGAACCCCAACTACATGGTCACCCCGGTCTGCAACTGGTACTTCATGTTTATTTCCACCTTTCTGGTCACCGCCATCGGCACCTTTGTCACCGACAAGCTGGTTGAGCCCCACCTGGGCAAGTACGAAGGCGCTGTGGACGGCACCACCGAGGACCTGACCCCTGCCGAAAAGAAGGGCCTGCGGTTTGCCGGCATCGCCTCCCTCATCTATGTGGTCCTTATCGTCATTGCGGTGGCCCCCCAGAACGGCCTGCTCCGCAACCCGGAGACCGGCGGCTTCCTTTCCAGCCCCTTTATGAGCGGCATCATTTTCTTTATCATGCTGCTGTTCCTCATCTCCGGTATCGCCTACGGTATCGGCGCGGGCACCATCAAGAACGACGAGGATGTTATCCAGCTGATGAACAAGTGCATCTCCGGCCTTGCCAGCTTTATGGTCCTCATCTTCTTTGCCGCCCAGTTCACCACCTGCTTTAACTACTCCAACCTGGGGACCATCATCTCCGTTTCCGGCGCGAACTTCCTAAAGGGCATCGGCTTTGTGGGCCTGCCCCTGATTATCTGCTTTATCATCCTCACCGCCTTTATTAACATCTTCATCGCGGTGGACAGCGCCAAGTGGGCCATTATGGCTCCCATCTTCGTCCCCATGTTCATGCGCCTCGGCCTCTCCCCGGAGCTGACCCAGGTGGCCTACCGCATCGGCGATTCCAGCACCAACATCATCGCCCCCCTGATGCCCTTCTTTGTGCTGACGGTGGCCTTCTTCCAGAAGTACGATAAGAAGGCGGGCATTGGCAGCGTCATCTCCACCATGCTCCCCTACTCCATCTGCTTCCTGCTGGGCTGGATCGTTCTCTTCTCCATCTGGTACCTGCTGGGCCTGCCCCTGGGCCCCGGCGCTCCCCTCTTCTACACGGTGTAAGCGCAGCCAGGGGCGTTGCCCCTGGACCCCGCTTCTTTTTCTTCTTGCAAAAGAAGAAAAAGAAGCAAAAAGAAGAATGGCCTTTTTCCGGAAAGCATCCGGACAGGGCCAAAGTAAATCGAAGCGGCTGTATGCACGTCTATGGGGTGCGTGCAGCCGCTTTCCAAAAAAGAATTCAAGCATTAGAAAGGAGCTACCCTTATGCAGCCAAAGGAAGGCCGAATCAAAGAACTGCTCCGCCAGCGCGGTCTGGACGGAGCCATCATCTCCTCCCCGGAAAACTTCCACTATGTCACCGGCTTCGGCGGGCACCAGCATACCGTTTCCCGCCAGCCCGGCTTCTCCGTCGCGGTGGTCTCCGCCAGGGAGGACGTCCCCACCCAGCTGGCAACCATGGATTTTGAGGTCCCCACCTTCGAGAAAAAGAGCGCCGGACGGTTTATTGTCCGGAAGTACGACACCTGGGTGGGCCTCAAAACCTGGGATGAGGTGGCAAACGGGGCCATCATCCCCCCGCCTGCGGTGATGGAAAGCTCCTTTGACATCCTGAAAAAGATGGTCCGGGAGATGGATTTGGCCGATAAAAAACTGGGAATGGAGATGACATATCTCCCTATCCTGTGTTATAATGACATTACCGCAGCCTTCCCGGAGGCAGAATTCACAGACATTTCCGAACTCTTTGTCTTTGCCCGCAGCGTTAAGACCCCGGAGGAGATTGAAATGTTCCGAACCCTGTGCCGGGCGGCCGACGAGGGCTTTACGGCGGTGAGCAAAATTGCAAGACCCGGCGTCAGCGAGCAGGAGATGCTCCGCGTCTTCCGGGAGACGGTGATTGCCACCGGCAAAGCCACGCCCAGCGCCTGGTCCATGTTCTCCACCGGGGAGTCCGGCTCCCGCCTCACCATCCCTGGGGACGGGGTGATTCAGAAGGGGGATGTGGTGAAGTTTGACGCCGGCGTCAACGCCGAGTTCGACTTCTACACCACCGACACCTCCCGTTCCTGGGTGATGGAGGGCGCCCACCCCGCCCTCTATAAGCTGAAGGATCGCCTCTACGAGGGCCAGCGGCGGATGATTGCCGCTGCAAAGCCGGGCCTGCCCATCTGCGAGCTGTACCATGTGGCCTACGACTACGTGAAGGAAGCCTTCCCCGCCTATGTCCGGGGCCACCAGGGACACAGCATCAGCATGGGGCCTGCCACCTGCGAGGCGCCTATCATTAACGCCAGCACCACCCGCCCCTTGGAGGCCGGGATGATTCTGGCTATGGAGGTGCCCTGCTACATCCAAGGGGTCCAGGGCTTTAACATCGAGGACATGGTGCTCATCACCGAGGACGGCTGCGAGGTCCTCACCCCCAATACCCCCCACTACCTGTAAGAGCCTATTCAGAATCTCCGGATGTGCCGGATGGACGGGAATTTTTTCGTCCAACAAGGAAAAAAGCGGAGAAATACTTGGTGTATTTCGAGCATTTTTGACGCAGCTTGGGCGGAAAAAGGCCCGTTTAGACGGTGCGCCAGGAGATCTTGAATAGACTCTAAGCACACATTGAAAGAAAGGAAGAGCGCATTATGAAGGTATTGATTGTAGGCGGCGTAGCCGGAGGAGCCGGTACCGCCGCCCGCCTGCGCCGCAACGATGAGAACGCGGAAATCATCCTCTTTGAGAAGGGGGACTATATCTCCTTTGCCAACTGCGGCCTGCCCTACTACATCGGCGGCACCATCACCGAGCGGGGCAATCTCCAGGTCCAGACCCCGGAGGGCTTCCATGCCCGCTTCAATGTGGACGTGCGGGTCCGCCAGGAGGTCACCGCCGTGGACCCTGCCGCAAAGACCGTCACGGTGAAGAACCACGGCGACGGCTCCACCTACACCGAGAGCTACGACAAGCTGGTCCTTTCCCCCGGCGCTTCCCCCATCCGGCCCCAGATGCCCGGCATGGAGGAGAACCACATCTTCACCCTGCGGAACATCCCGGACACCTACGCCATCTATGACCACATCGAGGCGGCGAAGCCCAAGACCGCGGCGGTCATCGGGGCGGGATTCATCGGTATGGAGATGGCGGAGAACCTAGCCCACCGGGGACTTTCTGTCTCCATCATCGAGGCGGCCCCCCACGTGATGGCCCCCCTGGATATGGACATGGCCCACTCTGTCCACAACTACGTCCGGGGCAAGGGGCTGGGCCTCTACCTGGGTAAAAAGTCCACCGGCTTTACCAAGGACAGCGTCCTTTTGGAGGACGGCACCTCCGTCCCCGCCGACATGGTGATCCTCAGCATCGGCGTCCTGCCGGAGACCAAGTTCCTGGCCGGCAGCGGCGTGGAGCTGGGCCGCCGGGGGGAGATCCTGGTGGACGAGCAGCTGCGCACCAACGTCCCGGACATCTACGCCCTGGGGGACGCCGCCACGGTGAAGAACATCGTCACCGGCAACACCCAGGTGATTCCCCTGGCCGGTCCCGCCAACAAGCAGGGGCGCATTGTGGCGGATGTCATCTGCGGCAAGAAGGCCGCCTACAAGGGGAGCCAGGGCACCTCTGTGATGAAGTTCTTTGAACAGGTGGTGGCCTGCACCGGCGAGAAGGAGGAGTCCCTCCGGGCCGCCGGAACCCCCTACCGGAAGACCTTCACCGTCTCCGCCAGCCACGCGGGGTACTACCCCGGCGGCAGCCAGATGATTGTGAAGCTTCTCTACACCCCCGACGAGGGGAAGATTCTGGGCGCCCAGATTGTGGGGGGCGACGGGGTGGATAAGCGCATCGACCACCTGGCCAACGCCGTCCGCTTCGGCCTTACCGTCTACGACCTCACCGAGATGGAGCTGGCCTACGCCCCTCCCTTCTCCAGCGCCAAGGACCCGGTGAATATGGCGGGGTATGTGGCCCAGAACGTGCTGGAGGGGAGCATGGTGCCCTTCTACCCGGAGGATGTGGAAAATCTCCCCAAAGACGCCATCCGCATCGATGTGCGCACCCCCGGCGAGGTGGAAGCCCTGGGCACCGTCCCCGGCTTTGTGAACATCCCCCTGGATGAGCTGCGCCAGCGCCTGGCGGAAGTGGACCTGACCAAACCCCTCTACGTCACCTGCCAGGTGGGGCTGCGGGGGTATGTGGCCCAGCGCATCCTTAACCAGAGCGGAGCCAAAGAGGTCCACAACCTCTCCGGCGGCTATAACCTCTATTCCGCCTACCAGAAGGACCTGGCGGGGATGGCAGACGCCGAAAAGAAAAACTGCACCCCCTGCGGCAAGCAGGAGTAAGGAAATCACCGGTTTGGGGAAGGGGTCGGGAAAGGCCCCTTCCCTGAACCCTCGTTATCAGG
>WSMP01000088.1:2429-6470 GCA_013316495.1 Angelakisella sp. | reverse complement strand
GGAGAAGTGGGAGAAGTCAAAGCGGCAGATCTCCTCGTCCACATAGGAACCGGCCTGGTGGACATGGCTCCCCAGCACCTTTTGGAGGGCGGCCTGGAGCAGGTGGCAGGAGGAGTGGTTGCGCATGATGGAGGCCCGGCGCTCCCGGTCCACCTTGGCCTCCACCCGGTCCCCCTTGGTGAGGACCCCGGACTGCATCCGCCCGGTGTGGACAAAGTGGCCGGTGGGGCTCTTGCGGCAGTCGGTGACGGTAAAGACGGCGGAGCCGCAGACGATTTCCCCGGTGTCCCCCACCTGGCCGCCCATTTCGGCGTAGAAGGGGGTCTCGTCCAGGACGACGGTGGCTTCCTCCCCGTCGCCGATGCTGTCCGCCAGCTCTCCCCCGGCAATCATCGCCAGGATGGTGGCCTCCCCTTCCATCTTATCGTACCCCACAAAGCGGGTGGTGATGTCCATGTCCTTCAGGGCGTCCTCGGTCCAGCCCAGGTCCCCCAGGGCCTTCCGGGCCTCCCTGGCGCGGGTGCGCTGCTCCTCCATGTTGGCCTTGTAGCCCTCCTCGTCCACCGTAAGGCCCCGCTCGGCGCAGATTTCCTTGGTGAGGTCGATGGGGAAGCCGCAGGTGTCGTAGAGGCGGAAGGCGTCGGCGCCGGGGAAGACCTTCTCCCCCTTTTGCTCCAGGGCCCCGATGATTTCGTTCACCTGCTCCAGGCCGGCGTCGATGGTCTTTGCAAACCGCTCCTCCTCCATCCGGATGACCTTGACGATGTAATCCCGGTTCTGCACCAGCTCCGGGTAGGCGGTTTTGTTCTCCCCGATGACGGTATCCGCCACCTGGTACAGGAAGGGCTTCTGGATGCCCAGAAGGCGGCCATGGCGGGCGGCACGGCGCAGCAGGCGGCGCAAAACGTAGCCCCGGCCCTCGTTCTGGGGCACCACGCCGTCCCCAATCATCATGGTGGTGCTGCGGACGTGGTCGGTGATAACCCGCAGGGAGATGTCCTTCTGGTGGTCCTGGTGGTACTCCACCCCGGCGATGCGGCTGATGTGCTTCATGATGTTCTGGACGGTGTCCACCTCGAAGAGGTTATCCACCCCCTGCATGACGCAGGCCAGCCGCTCCAGGCCCATGCCGGTATCAATGTTGGGGTGGGCCATGGGGGTGTAGTTCCCCGCCCCGTCGGAATCGAACTGGCTGAACACCAGGTTCCAAACCTCCATGAACCGGTCGCAGTCGCACCCCACGTGGCAGTCCGGGCTGCCGCAGCCCTTATCCGCCCCCCGGTCAAAATAGATTTCGGAGCAGGGGCCGCAGGGACCGGAGCCAATCTCCCAGAAGTTGTCCTCCCGGCCGAAGCGGACCATGTGGCTGGGGTCGATGCCCACCTCCTTCACCCAAATATCCCAGGCCTCGTCGTCGCTTTCAAAGACGGAGACATAGAGCTTTTCGGCGGGTATGGCCAGTTCCTTTGTCAGGAACTCCCAGGCCCAGGCGGTGGCCTCGTGCTTAAAGTAATCCCCAAAGGAGAAGTTCCCCAGCATCTCGAAATAGGTGCCGTGGCGGGCGGTTTTGCCCACGTTTTCAATATCCGGGGTGCGGATGCACTTCTGGCAGGTGGTCACCCGCTTGTTGGGGGGGGTGGCCAGCCCCAAGAAAAACTTCTTCATGGGGGCCATGCCGGAGTTGATGAGCAGCAGGCTGGCGTCGTCCTGGGGCACCAGGGGGTAGGAGGCCAGCCGGGTGTGGAGCTTCCCTTCAAAGAAGCGGAGGAAATGCTCCCGGAGGTCGTTAAGTCCTGTCCATTCCATTGTTTTTGCACTCGCTTTCATTTATTTATTTTTTCTGTATAAAAAAGCCGCGAAAGGCTGGGGAAACAGGCTTGTGGCGCAGGGGAGGGTATCGTCATAGGATAGCCCAGGGCCATGGGAGGCATCCCCTCCCCACCAAACGGCCCTGCCGCGCGCCCGCCAAACAGGCGCGTGAGAAAGGAGTAATCCAATGTCTGAAAGAATGAATTGCCGGCAGCAGCCGGTCCGCCGGGCCGCTCCTGTCCCCCAGCGGCAGCCGGCGCGCAGCCCCGCGGCGGAGCTGGCCAGGGCGGTGCTGGACAAGGAAGGGGCCTTTGACCAGTTTGCCGTGGGGATGACCTACACCCCCTGGCAGCGGTGGGGGGAGGCCTACTGCGCGGAGAAGGCGCTGGAGCGGGGGACCCTCTTCCCCGTCCTGGATATGCCCTTTGCAGGAAGAAGGTGCTGAAGCTATGTGCAGTGAAGAGATGAAGCTCTGGAACGAGCTGCGCACCGCCAGCTTTGCGCTGGTGGAGCTGGGGCTCTACCTGGACACCCATTGCGAGGAGCCCGCCGCCATGGCCCTGTACCAGCAGTACCGGGCCCAGCGGCAAAACGCCATGGAGGCGCTGAACCTCCGTTACGGGCCGGTGACCCCATTTGACGTCACCAACCCGGCGAAATGGACCTGGACCTGCGCGCCATGGCCCTGGGAAGGGGAGGTATGAGCCATGTGGACTTATGAGCGAAGACTGGAATACCCGGTAAAAATCTGCAAGCCGGACCCCAACGCGGCCCAAATCATCATCAGCCAGCTGGGCGGCCCCAACGGGGAGCTGGGGGCTTCCCTGCGGTACCTGAACCAGCGGTACACCATGACCGACCGCAACGTGGCCGGGACCCTTACCGACATCGGCACCGAGGAGCTGGCCCATATGGAGATCATCGGGGCCATCGTCCATCAGCTGACCCGGAACCTTTCCATGGACCAGATTGAAAAATCCCCCTTCGCCTCCTACTTTGTGGACCACACCACCGGGGTTTGGCCCTCCGCGGCCAGCGGGATGGCCTTTTCCTCCGCCACCTTCCAGTGCACGGGGGACACCATCGCCGACCTCACCGAGGACATGGCGGCGGAGCAGAAGGCCCGCGTCACCTACGACAACATCCTGCGCCTGGTGGACGACCCGGAGGTCCGGGACCCCATCAAGTTCCTGCGGGAGCGGGAGATTGTCCACTTCCAGCGCTTTGGCGAGTGCCTGCGCCGGGTGACCGCCTGCCTGGACAGCAAAAACTTCTACGCCATCAACCCATCCTTCGACCGCTGAACCGCCCCGCCCCTGGGGCCAGCAGAAAGACCTCCGTCCCCAAAAGCAGGGACGAAGGTCTTTTTTCATACGCTCCGCGGTACCACCCAGATTGCGCCCGGCACCGCTGCCGGACACCTCTTCACAGGCTGTAACGGGCCAGGCCCGCCGGGTCTTCCTTCGACCCAGGGCTCCGGGGCGGCTCTCCCCCGCTTTTCTCCGCAAAGGGCTTGCAGCCAAGGCCCTTCTCTCTGGCGCGGACGCGGTGGGGTTCTTCCCTTCAACGCCGGTAAATGGTATCGAGTGTATTATACTCTTCCTTATCCTATTTTGTCAATCCTTGCTGTTGCCAAAATCTTCTTTTTATAGTATGATGGGACATACCAACTGACACAGAAGGAGCGATGGAGCATGAGCATGGAACCGGCCCGCGCCTGGCTTGCCCAGCGGGGCTTTGAGGAGCGCATCCGTACCTTTGAGGTAAGCAGCGCCACGGTGGAGCTGGCCGCCCAGGCCCTGGGGGTGGAGCCGGGGCATATTGCCAAGACCATCTCCCTCTACGACGGGGAAAGCGCCATGGTCATCCTGGCGGCGGGGGATGCGAAAATTGATAACCGCAAGTTTAAGGAGCGGTTTGGCTTCAAGGCCAAGATGCTCTCCCCGGAGGACGCCCTGCGCTTTACCGGCCACGAGGTGGGGGGCATCTGCCCCTTCGGCCTGGCGAGCCCCCTGCGGGTTTACCTGGATGTTTCCCTGCGCCGGTTCGATACCGTCTACCCCGCCTGCGGCACCGCCAACAGCGCTGTCCGCCTCACCTGCGACGAGCTGGAAAAGGCCAGCGAGGCTCTGGGCTGGGTGGACCTCTGCAAGCTGCCGGAATAACAGAAGGACAGGAGGGACAGGCTATGACCGAACGAGATCTGATTTTTGTAAAAACCATCGCCGACGA
>WSMP01000088.1:0-2330 GCA_013316495.1 Angelakisella sp. | reverse complement strand
GAGGGACAGGCTATGACCGAACGAGATCTGATTTTTGTAAAAACCATCGCCGACGAGGGAAGCATCTCCAGGGCGGCCCATAAGCTCTATATCTCCCAGCCCTCCCTGAGCCACTGCCTCCAGCGCATCGAGGACGAGGTGGGCGCCAAGCTCTTCATCCGCGGCCCCACCGGGCTGACCATCACCTATGTGGGGGAGCGGTACTACAGCGTTGCCACCGAGATTCTGCACATCTACAACGACTTCCAGCAGGAGGTTGGGGAGATGAAAAACCTCCGCTCCGGCCGGATTACCGTTGGCATGACCACCTACCTGGCCACCTGGCTGCTGCCCCAGGTGCTGCCGGAATTCCGCCGGAAGTACCCCAACGTTTCCATCGAGCTGGTGGAAAAAAGCTCCACCGAGCTGGAAAAGGAGCTGGCCGCCCGGCGCCTGGACTTTGCGGTGATGCACAGCTTTGCCAACAGCTCCCAGCAGGAAAAGAGCACCATCAGCTTCTACCCCATCACCCGCAGCCCCTTTATTTTGGCCGCTCCCACCGGCACCAGGCTGGTGAGCCTGGCCCGGAAGGACCCGGAAAGCCCCCTGCCGGTGCTGGACCTGGCCCATGTGAAGCGCTGCCCCTTTGTGCTGGTGAACCCTGGGCAGCGCATCCGGCAGATTAGCGACCACATCCTTTGGCGGGCGGGGATTACCCCGGAGGTGGTCCTCACCACCGCCAGCTACGAAACCGCCCACCGCCTGGCCTGTCAGGGCCTGGGCCTCACCTTCCTCCCCCTGCAATACAAGGATATCTTCCAGGGGCCCTATACCGGGGAGTATTTCTCCATCGACCCGGCCTATTCCCCCTACTGGGACCTTTGCGTGGCGGTGACCAAGGATAGCTATATCTCCAACACCGTCCAGATGTTCATCCACCTGCTCAATTCCCTCTTTGGCGGCAAGACCCAGGCGCCTAAGTAGGCTTTGCGTCTAAAGGTTCGCAGGTTTTTGATGGGCAGCCCGCGCGTCCCCCTGGCAGCGGGGTGCCCCGGAGAAAGATTGAGGAAAACAATATGTCAAACAAAAACACTGGTAACAACCGTGCCCAATGGGCCAGCAGCCTCGGCTTCATCCTGGCAGCGGCGGGCTCCGCCGTGGGCCTGGGAAATATCTGGAAATTCCCCGGCAGAGCCTACGAGGGGGGCGGCGGCCTCTTTATCCTTATTTACATCGTCATCGTTATGCTCATCGGCTCCACCGCCATGATTGCCGAGCTGACGGTGGGCCGCGCCACCCAGAAGAACGCCGTGGGCGCCTTCCGGCAGCTGGCCCCCCGGTGGAAGTGGGTGGGCGGCCTGGGGGTCTTCACCGGGTATGTCATCCTCACCTATTACACCCAGGTGGGGGGCTGGGTCCTCCAGTACATCATAGGCTACCTCACCAGCCCCGGCGCCATCTACGCCGACCCCAAGGGGTACTTTGTAAACAACGTCCTGGGGGCGGACCGGTTCCCCCTGGGCGGGGCCATCCTCTTCCCCTTCCTGTTCATCACCTGCGTGGTGCTGGTGATTACCAAAGGGGTGGAAGGGGGTATCGAGCGGTTCAACAAGGTGGCAATGCCCGCCCTGTTTGTGCTGCTGTTGGTGCTGCTGGGACGCTCGGTGAGCCTTCCCGGCGCCGGGGAGGGCCTGCGCTACCTCCTCACCATCGACCTGAACTCCCTCACCGGCAGCACCCTGCTGGCGGCCCTGGGACAGGCTTTCTATTCCCTCTCCCTGGGGATGGGCATTATGTGCACCTACGGCTCCTATGTAAAGAAGACCGAGGACCTGGGGAAAAATACCGCCATGATCTGCACCCTGGACACCCTGGTGGCCCTCATCGCCGCCTTTATCATCATTCCGGCGGTCTTTGCCACCGGCGTGGAGCCGGGAAAGGGGGCCTCCTTCGCCTTTGTCTCCCTGGCGGGGGTCTTCCAGCAGATGCCCCTGGGGGCCTTCTTCGGGGTGCTGTTTTACACCCTGCTCTTCTTTGCCGCCCTCACCTCCGCCATCTCCCTGCTGGAGGGGACGGTGGCCTATCTCACCGAGGAAAAGGGCCTTTCCCGCACCCGCGCCACCGTTCTGGCCGCGGTGGGGATGTTCCTCATCGGGGTGGTCTACACCCTCTCCCAGGCCCATTACAACATCCGGGGCATCTGGCTGGGCGGCGCTTCCGGCCTCACCTTCCCCGCCTTCGGCGACTTCCTGGAATTTTTCACCGACCGGCTCCTTATCCCGGTGGGGGCGCTGGCCTACTGCATCTTTGTCGGCTGGGTCTGGGGGGCCCACCGGGGGGGTGGCGGAAAT
>WSMP01000087.1 GCA_013316495.1 Angelakisella sp. | reverse complement strand
AGACGGAGTATTCGGTGAAGGTGGAGCTGCCCACCGGCCGCTTTGTGGATATCAGCGACCTTTACGGCATGATGATTGACACCCCCGCCGGGGGCCAGGCGGCCCTCACCGACATAGCGGAGATTGCCTACACCGAGGCCCCCACCGCCATCAGCCGCCAGGACGGGGACTATTTGGTCACCGTCACCGGCACCCCCCACATGGGCAGCAACGTCAGCCAGCTTACCGCCAAGGTGCTCCAGGCGGTGGACACCCAGCTGACCTTCCCCGCCGGGGTGGAGGTGGCCCAGGGCAACATGATGGACATGATGATGGAGGAGTTCACCGCCATCTTCCGGGCCATGGCCATCGCCGTCTATTTGGTCTTCGCCGTGATGGCGGTGCAGTTTGAATCCCTGCGCTTCCCCATTGTGGTGCTCATCTCCATCCCCTTCGCCATGGTGGGCTCCTTCCTGGGGCTGGCCGTCACCGGCTCTTCGGTGAACATGACCTCCCTCCTGGGTCTGGTGATGCTGGAGGGCATCGTGGTCAACAACGCCATCGTCCTCATCGACTATGTCAATGTCCTGCGCCGGGAGGAAGGGGTGGAGATTTACGAGGCCCTGGTCCGGGCCGGCAAGATGCGGCTGCGGCCTATCCTCATGTCCTCCCTCACCACCATTGTGGGCCTGCTGCCCATGGCGATTGGCTCCGGCGTGGAGATGATGGAGAGCATGGCCGTTGTGGTTATTGGCGGCCTCATTATGTCCACCCTTCTCACCCTTATTCTTATCCCCACCTTCTATCTCATCTTTGACAAGGAGGAGCGCCGGCGCCGCAAGGCGGCGAAAAAGGCCCGCCGCCGGGGTGCCCCCGGTGTCACGCCCGACCCGCCCCCTGCGGGGGCTTAACCCTTCAAAAGGGCGATAGCCACTGCCAGGAGCTTTGGGCAGCAAGGGGTTTTGCAAAAGAAGCGATAAGCGATAGAAGAAAGAAGCCAGGGCAAAGGAAGCTCTGGCTTTTTTCTTTGGGGCGGGCGCCGCCGGTTAGGCAAAGCTCCCCGCTAGCCCCCGGAATTTTCCAGCATCAGCTGGCGGATGGCCTCCAGGTTGAAGGAGGGAGGCTCCGCCCCGGCCATGGAGGCGGCGGGAGCAGCCGGGCAGACGGGGGGCCTTTGGGCCTTTTGGGCCTTTTCCAGCCACCGCAGCACAAAGGGGATTATCTCCTGCTTTCTTTTGCGCCGCTCCGGATGGGCCAGCAGCCAGGCCCGCATTTTGGCAAGCTGGGCGGGGACGTCGGCGCCGGGGAACTGCCTGGCCCATTCCGCCGCCTTCCAGTCAAAGATGGGGTAGTCCACCCCATCCCCCAGGGGCAGGGCGCAGATAGCCCGTCCCCCCAGAGGCTCCAGTTCCCCTAACCGGCCAGACCTATCCTCCAAAGCAACCGCTTCCGCCGCCTCACTGGCCAGGTCTCCAGGCACCTGCTGGGATTCTTCGCTCTGGCCAAGCCCCTGCAAGGGGCGAGCAGGGCGAGACACCGGCGGCACGCCGGCTAAGTCTCCAGGCACCTGCTGGGATTCTTCGCTCTGGCCAAGCCCCTGCAAGGGGCGGGTAGGGCGAGACACCGGCGGCACGCCGGTAGGGCGAGACACCGGGGGCACCCCGGCGCCACGCCGGCGGGCGTTGGCGCTGTTGGCAGCGCAAACCTTCTGGTACTGGGCGGCAGCGTTTTTCAGCTGCTGGCGGGCCACCGGCCAAAGGAAACGCTCGTTGCCCGGAAGCTCCGGCTCCTGCCCGTCCCTGGCGTAGGCCAGCATGGCGGCAAAAAGCCGCCCCTTCTCCCCGTCGTCCAGAACCTGGATATACTCTTCAAACTCCACAAAAATCTTCAGGTACTTCACCGCTGTCAACACCCCTTTCACCCTACAGGCGGAAGGCCCCCAATTGTGCTATGCAATGGCACAATCACACAATTGTTCACGGAAAGTTTACATTTGAGGGGGCAGAATACCGCCTCCGCAAAAAATCCTTCTTCGCCGGGGCCAGCGGGGAGGTCTGCCTGCCCCATAACCCCTTCCCCTGGGAAAAACCCAACGCATTTTCTCTTTTCGGGGCCAGCGGCCCTTTTACAGGGGCAAAGCCCCTATAAAGAGAAAGCTTTGTCTTTTTCTTTCTCTTTTTCTTTGGGGCGGTTGGCAGCGAATGGCAGCGAATGGGTGCGAATCGTTTTTGGATGAGGCCGAGGGCAGAAAATATGGTGCAATCTGCTCCAGTTTGTGGTAAACTATAGGTATTGCGGTCCCGCCAGGGGCGGGGCCAATCCAAAGCACAGGAGGCGCGCACCCCAATGGAAAAGAAAAAATTTTACATCACCACCCCCATCTATTACCCCTCGGATAACCTGCACATCGGCCATAGCTATTGCACCGTGGCCACCGATACCATGGCCCGCTATAAACGCCTCACCGGGTACGACGTTCTGTTCCTCACCGGGGCGGACGAGCACGGCCAGAAGATTGAGGAAAAGGCCAAGGCCGCCGGGGTGAGCCCCCAGCAGTATGTGGACAAAATCGTCGCCAGCTTCCAGTCCCTCTGGCAGCTCCTCAACATCTCCAACGACCGCTTTATCCGCACCACCGACGATTACCATGTGGAATCGGTGAAGAAGATTTTCAAGGCCCTCTATGACAAGGGGGATATCTACAAGGGGGCCTACAAGGGCAAATACTGCACCCCCTGCGAATCCTTCTGGACCGAAAGCCAGCTGGTGGACGGCAAGTGCCCCGACTGCGGCCGCCCGGTGGTGGATGCCGAGGAGGAGGCCTACTTCTTCCGCCTCTCCAAGTACGCCGGTAAAATCCTGGCCCTCTACGACGAGCACCCGGAGTTTCTCACCCCCCAATCCCGCGTCAACGAGATGAAGGCCTTCATCAGCCAGGGGCTGGAGGACCTTTGCGTCTCCCGCACCAGCTTCTCCTGGGGGGTGCCGGTGGAGTTTGACCCCAAGCACGTGGTCTATGTCTGGGTGGACGCCCTCAGTAACTACATCACCGCCCTGGGGTACGGCAACGGGAGGTACAACGACTTCCAGAAATACTGGCCCGCCGACGTCCACTTTGTGGGCAAGGAGATTGTGCGGTTCCACTCCATCATCTGGCCCGCCATGCTCATGGCCCTGGACCTCCCCCTGCCCAAGCGGGTGTACGGCCACGGCTGGCTCCTCTTGGACGGCGGCAAGATGAGCAAATCCAAGGGGAACGTGGTGGACCCCGTCTTCCTCTGCCAGCGGTACGGGGTGGACGCCATCCGCTTCTTCCTGCTGCGGGCCTTCCCCTTCGGCTCGGACGGGGTCTTCTCCAACGAGGCCCTCATCACCACCATCAATTCCGATTTGGCCAACGATTTGGGCAACCTGGTGAGCCGGACGGTGAGCATGGTGGAAAAATACTTTGCCGGGCAGCTCCCGGTCCACCGGGCCGCCGAGCCCATCGACGAGGAGCTGATGAGCCTGGTGCGGGGCCTCCCGGAAGCCTACGCCGCCCAGATGGAGGCCTTCGCCTTCCAGAACGCCCTGGGGGAGATTTTCCGGGTGGTGAGCCGGGCCAACAAGTACATCGACGAGACCACCCCCTGGATTCTGGCAAAGGACGAGGGGAAAAAATCCCGCCTGGCGGCGGTGATGTATAACCTCCTGGAGGCCATCCGGGTCTGCGCCATCCTCCTTGCGCCCTTCATGCCCGATTCGTCGGAGAAGATGCTGGACCAGATTGGCGCGGAGGCGGCGGAGCGCACCTGGGAGAGCGCCCAGAAGCCCTGCGCCCTGCGGGACAACGTGGCGGTGAAGAAGGGGGAGACCCTCTTCCCCCGCATCGATATGGCAAAGGAGCTGGCAGAGCTGGCGGCCCGCCAGGAGGCCCAGAAGGCCGCCGCCGAACCCGCCGCCCCCAAGGCGGAGCCGGTGGCCCCGCCCATCACCGTGGAGGACTTCTTCAAGGTGGACCTGCGGGTGTGCAGGGTGATAAAGTGCGAGGCGGTGCCAAAGGCCAAAAAGCTGCTGCGCCTGGAGCTGGACGACGGCATGGGCGGGCGGCAGATTGTCTCCTCCATCCACCCCTGGTACGAGCCGGAGGACCTCGTCGGCCGCAACATTATTGTGATTGTGAACCTGAAGCCCGCCAAGTTCTGCGGGGTGGAATCCAACGGGATGCTGCTGGCCGGGGACGACGCCAGCGGCAGCTGCAAGGTGGTCTTCGCCGACCAGCTGCCGGCGGGGACGAAGATAGGCTGAGGCATGCTGTCCCTTCTTTTTCTTTTCACGGGAAAAGAAAAAGAAGCAAAAAGAAAAGCGGCATAAGCTATCAAGAGATGGGTGCAGATTCTAAGACTCCAGGCACTCGCTTACGCCCTTTGGAGGGTTAAGGCCCCTTGGGGCCGGGCAGGGCGTGACTCCGGGGGCACCCCGGAGGGCGAGACACCGGGGGCACCCCGGTGTTAAACTACTGCCCTAGGCCTCCAAAAGCGCGTCCTCCGTGGCCCGCCTCTTCCAAATAAGCCAAACAGCGCAAAGGGTCAGATACCCCGCCGATGGGAGAAGGAAAAGAAAGGCCCTGGCGCGGCTCTCCTGGACATAGCTTTCCGGGGTGTGCCGGGGCTCCACTGTAATGTACTTGTTTTCCGCCGGGATGGAGAGAACCCGCCGCTCCACCTGGCGTTTTTCCTTCACCGCCTTTTGCCCGGCGGTTTTGGAGGGGGCCTCCTGGGTCCAGGAATAGCCGCTCCCCGCCGCCTTGTAGGTGACAATATAAACGGTGCGGCTGCGCTGCCGCCCCCGGCTGGTGGTGCTCTTTACGGTGGTGGGGTAGCAGGTGGAGGCGGTAAAGGTCATCACGCCCTTATCGGCGTAGTCCTCCGGGGGACGGAGGGAGAGATACCCCCGCGCCCCCAGGAAAAGCCCCGCCACCGCCGCCACCAGCAGCACCTGCTTTAGGACGCCCCACACCGCCGCCAGGGCTCCTTTGCTTTTCCGCAGCAGCTGCTTGGGCGGGGTGCGCAGCAGCTTTGCCACCAAAAATCCCAGGCCCACCAGGGCCCAGACGGCGGCCAGAAGGAGGGTCACCGGCAGCATCACCACCAGGAGGCCCATATTGAGCCAGCAGCCCGGCCTCCACAGGATGAGGGACATCCAGCAGAGGGGGTAGCCCAAAAGGTTCATCCAAAGCCACAGGGACCACCGGCCGATGCCCGCCCGCTTCAGGGCCATCCCCGCCAGGAGGAAATAGGCCGCCGCCAGGGCCGGGTAGCCGAGGTTCAGCAGGGCGCCGCCGTAGGGAAGGCCCATGCCCAGCTGAAAAAGCCCCCGGAAGACAAGGGGGCAGTAGAGGACAGAAAGCAGCACCAAAAAGAATTTTTTCACAAAAACGCCT
Source organism: Angelakisella sp. (assembly GCA_013316495.1). GTDB lineage: Bacteria > Bacillota > Clostridia > Oscillospirales > Ruminococcaceae > Angelakisella. The sequence continues at coordinate 1,108 of WSMP01000087.1, read as the reverse complement.
TCTTTCCCTTAAAACTCTATCTTTCCCAGTAACCCCAAAGGACCAGCAGTCCTCCGGCGATGAGCAGCGCCCAGCCCAGCGGAATCTCCAGCCCCTTAGAGGCCACGGTGACGTTGGGCATCATCTCCAAAAGCTGGTACTTGGCGGAATGGACGCAGAGCATCACCACCCCGGCAAGAAACAGGCAGCAGCCCAAAATCAGATTTTTCACGGCAGTTCCTCCTTTTCCGGCGGCCGGACATAGGGGAGCATCCCTTCCACGCAGGCGCCCATCCGGCGGTAGTTGGCCCGGCCCTCCAAAAGGGTCAGGCCGTTGTTGCAGTCGCTGGGGTCATCGGGCCCGGCGGTGAAAAGGTCCATCTCCCAAAAGCAGACCGGGCAGATGTAGCAGAGGCATTCCTCCAGGGGCCGGGGGAGGGTGCGAAAGCCGCAGCAGGGGCAGGGCCAGGCCATCAGGGGCGCGCCCCCCTTTCTCTGGGGATGCCGAAGAGCCGCCGGGCGTTCTGGTTTGTGATATCCGCCAGCTCCTGGGGGGATACCCCCTTCACCGCCGCCAGCCGCCCGATGGTGTGGGGGAGGAGGGTGCTGTCGCACCGCTTGCCCCGGAAGGGCTCCGGGGCCATGTAGGGGCAGTCGGTTTCCACCAGCAGCCGGTCCAGGGGGACCACCGCGGCGGCCTCCAAAGCCCGGCGGGCGTTTTTGAAGGTGACCACCCCGGTGAAGCCGATGTACATCCCCAGGGACAGAACCTCCTTCGCCATCTCGGCGGAGCCGGAGTAGCAGTGGACCACCCCGGCGGGGCGGTACCTCCGCAGCAGCTCCAGGGTGTCCCCGTGGGCCTCCCGGTCGTGAATCACCACCGGCTTTTCCAGCCGGGCGGCCAGCTGGAGCTGGGCCTCAAAGGCGGCGCGCTGGGCCTCCTTCCAGTCCCCGTCGTAGTGGTAGTCGTAGCCAATCTCCCCAATGGCCCGGACCTTGGGGTGGGCGGATAAGCCCTCCAGCTGCCGGAGCCAATCCGGCGGCAGCCGGGCCGCCCCGTGGGGATGGACCCCCACCGCCGCCCAAAGGAAGGGGTGGCGCTCCGCCAGGGCCACCGCCGCCTGGGAGG
>WSMP01000010.1 GCA_013316495.1 Angelakisella sp. | reverse complement strand
TTTTTTCGTCTTGCTGCTTGACAGGGGTACTTTTAATTCCTTTATAGTTGGAGTTTTTATATCTCTTTTTTGATTTGCTCATAGCTTTACTACCCCTTGAGTTTTATTAGATAGTATCACCTAAAGAAGCAAAGAAAGGAAGTGGCCTATACAGCTCATACACCTGCCGCACCAAATCTTTCGGTACCGGCCGGTGAACAAAGTGTTTTCGTACGGCCACCCTCTTCCCCTAAAACAAGTCACTATGCGTACCTGTTCGAGTAAGATATAAAATCAAATCATTCCCATCTATTTCATAGATCAACAGCCAGTCTGGGGTGATATGGCATTCCCGGCAACCGGCATAGTCCCCCAAAAGGTCGTGATCCCTGTTCTTCGCTGACAGCGGCTCCCCGGCTGCCAGCTTTTTGATGATTTCGGTCAACAGGGAAATATCATATCCTCGCCTTTTTGCCCATTTCAAATCTCTCTGAAATTTTGAGGTTGGCCTTACGTTATACATCGGCGAGCAATTCCTCCATCATCTGATCAATATCGGTATAGGTCTTGCCGAGACTGGGATCCGCTTTCAACCTCTTTACCTCCTGAATTGCCTGGATCGTTTCAGCGTTTGGTACATCTGCCGACAGTTCGAATGGTATGCGCTGTTCACGGGCAACCTTACGCAAAAACACATTGATAGCCGTAGACATACTCAATCCGATGTCACTCAAGACCTGCTCTGCTCCACGCTTCACGTCATCATCAACGCGCAAACTGATCTGTGCCATAGCAGCCACCCCTTTCTATACCCATATAGTATACCACATGGAGGCGCAGAATACAAGCAAAATAATATACAATTGCTTTATTAAAAGCGACGAAGGAATAAGAAGAAAGGAGAATCCAAATGCAGTTCATACGCCTGCCGCACCAGATCTTTCAGTACCGGCTGCCAGCCGGAGCGCTGGTGGCCTACCTGGCCCTGGCAAAGTACACCCGGAAAACTAGCAGCGGAAGCATGCGCTGCACCGTCTCCCTTCAGCGCATGGCCACGCTCCTGGGCTGCTCCAGAGATACCGTCCGGCGGGCGGTATCCTGCCTGCGGGCCCATGGGCTAGTAAAGCTCATCCCTCACTATGATTCGGATGGACTTCGGGTCACTAATAGCTATCTTCTCGCCCCGCTGCCGGGGCGCTTTACCCAGGTCCCTGCCAATATTTTTTCCTGCCGCCTGAGTAAGCAGCAGTTGGCGGTGTACCTATATCTGCTATCTAAGCAGACCCATATCCGTCAGGAGGCGTTTCCAAGCCTCTCCGAGATGGCCCATACCCTCTGTCTCTCCAAGCGCTCCGTCGTGGACGCAGTGCGTATATTAGAAAACAAGGACCTGGTACATAAGAAAAATTATCAAAAAAAGGATGGAGGCTTTGGTCGCAACCGGCATCAAACGATGCTCCCCAAACTCCATCACCAAGTTACTCAATTGGTGCGTCCTTTTTCCAAAAAAGGAAAGTGGACAGCCCCACCCCATGGGACTGCCCACACGGCACCATGCCGCACATCACATTGCTCTTTCAGCTTAACCTATCTCCCTACTGCTGTCAAGAGCTTTTTCCGAAGTTTCCGAATTTTTTTTGCAGGGGGGTAGTACTGTTTTGCCACATAGGTTTAGACCCACTGGGGTACGAAGCAACAGAAAAGAGAATTTTGGATATAGCTTACGCTAATTTAGGAAAAATAGAGCTTTTCAACACCCTCATCACTTTGTTGTGGGCTGATTAAGATTGATTCTTTTGCATTCATGTCCGTAAGGCAGAAGAAAGTTGGAGCCACTTCCCTTTTCTTCTGCTGTCGGTATATCCTAATCAAGGGATAGCTGTCAAATTTTATGCAAATAGCACCAAAAGCACTGCAAATATTTTACACAGAAAACAACCTGCCTGTCCTTGTGAAACGGCCCAAAATATGGGATAATACCCAAAAGGGTAAAAAATAACCCTCATAGCCGAACCGCTGTAGCAAGCAGCGATCCGGCATGCGCCAATCCGATGTCCGAACACATCGAAAAGACTTATGAGAGCTACCTTCCCTGTGATTGTATCACAGTCGGAGATAGATTGCAAGGGCCTTCCAGATGTTTCGCTTCGGACGGGACACTCTGGGGGGCCTTTGCCCTGAAAAAACAGCTCCTTGACAAACAACTCGCAGATATTGCAGGTATCTGCGGTGTTCAAAAAGGCTTTTGGGTACACACCTGTGCGCCGGGGCAAACCCTCCGGAGCGGGCTTTGAAGCGAAAATCATCGGCGTGGTGCCGGTGAACTGCCATGAAACGCACAGGGACAATGGTACTTCCGTCTGTCGCGACGGCCCTCCGGCGGTAGGGGGGAACTCTGGTCTGCACGGTTGCACCGGCAGCCTGGAGCTATGAGCTGGCTCGCCACCAGCGCCCAAAGGTTTTGTAAGGATAATCGCATTAGAAGAATACTCATATTGGACAGATGGGACCATTCCGATCTAAAGGATGGTCCCATCTGTTGGTTGCCCGACTAGGATTCGAACCCAGACAAACAGAGTCAGAGTCTGTCGTGCTACCTTTACACAATCGGGCAGTATCTGTTGGAAACAGCTTTATTATTATAGCCCGACTTCCTGCGGATGTCAATATTTTTTCTGAAATTTTTCAAGTTTTTTCACAAAAGATTCTTGAACCATCATTGGTGGAAGGGCCGGCCACCTCCACCACCATCAATCTCCCCCCCGCTACCCGGAATCGGACCTCCGCTCCACCAAAGGCTAAGCCGTAGATCCGGTCCGGGTCATCCTGGTAACCGGGGCGGGGGTCCTGGGCTAGAACAGCCACCAAAGACTCCCGCAGATGAAGAGGGAGCCGTCCCAGCAGTTCAGGGGGAAAATCCACCTCCAGGGAGCCTTCCCGCTCCTGGAGGGCAAAGCCTCCGGAGGCCTCTGGGTGGGAATCGGTGTAGGGAAGGTACGGCTTTACATCGTAGATAGGGGTACCATCCAGCAAATCGGCGCCCCCAACCACCAGTACCGGCCCTTCCGGTCCCTCTGGCAGCACCTCCAACAGCCGCACCGAGGAAAGCCCCAGGGAGTTGGGCCGGAAGGGGGACCGGGTGGCAAAAACCCCTTTGCGGATATTTCCACCCAATCGGGGCGGGCGGACGGTGGGCGACCACCCCTCTCGCCTGGCCTGGGAGAATTGCCAGATGAGCCAAAGGTGGGAGTATTCCTCCAGCCCCCGGAAGGCCTCCGGCTCCCGATACTCCGGCAGAAAGACCACCTGCGCCCGGAGGGAATCAATGAGCCCGCTTTGCCGGGGAATGCCGAATTTTTGGGAAAAATCGCTGCGGATATGGGCAATGGGCCGGATGATGCTCTCCTCCGGTGGGGCCATGGGAACACCTCATTTCGTGCTTTATGGTACTATCCTACCACAAATCCGATTCCAGAGCAAATCCTCCATAAAAAGCAGGGGAGGGTTTTCCCTGCCTCCCCTGTTTTTAGGCCCTATTTCATCGCCTTTTCGATGATTTTTTGCGCGGTAGTGCCCCAGGGGCGGTTGTACCGGGGGATGCGCCGCAGGCAAGCGGGGTCTCTGGTGATATGGAACAGCTTCCCCTGCGCATCCAAAGTGGCCCGGAATCCCAGCTCCTCCAGTACCGGGTAGCTGTCCTCACTCACGGCACCAAAGGGATAGGTGAAGGCTGTGGGGGCGTAGCCAGTCATCTCCACAAACCGCTGCTGCCCCTTCTCCACATCCTCCCGGATGGCCTGCTGGTACTCCTCGGTACTCTCCCCCCTCTTCTTGCCAATGCCCTTGCGCCCGCTTCCCCGGTTTTTGTGGAGGCTGTAGCTGTGGCTCTGGAATTCGATGAGGCCGGAGTCCATCATTTCATTCACCTGCTCCCAGGTGAGGTGGGAATAGTTCTCCCGGTTTTCATCCAGCTGGGAGTATTTATCCGTCTCCGAGATAATAATGGAGATTACCGCCTTCATCTGGAGCTCCTGGAGGATGGGGAAAGCATTCAGATAATTGTTATAATACCCATCGTCAAAGGTGATCATCACCGGCTTTTCCGGGAGAGGGGCCCCCGTCTCCACATAATCTATAAGGTCCTGCACCACCACGGTCTGGTAGCCCTCTTCCTTCAGCCACAGGAGATCGCTTCGCAAGGCCTCTGGCGTAATGACATAATCCCCCGCCTTCTTCTCCCAGCTGTTGATGCTGTGATACATCAGCACCGGCAGGCCAATCGGCTCCTGGGCGGCGGCCTCTACGGAAACCACCTCTTCTTCCCCCTGGCCTAAGCCAAACTCGGTGTACCAGGAGCCCCACACCACCACTGCGGTAAGGGCAAAGACCATTGCCAGGCGCAGCACCCGCGTTTTCATGGTCCCCTCTCCTTTCCAGCTCAATCTATCGGCGTAAAGCGGTATTTCCGCCGGTACTCCCCTTTTTCCTCCCCCGGCACCACCGTGGCGCGACGGCGCTCCAAAAGGTTCACTAAGGGGTAAACATCCACCCAGATCTCGTTGTTCCCCTCCTTCTGGCTCTCATCAAAGATGAGCTGGAGGCCGAAGTGGAGGTGAGGGGCGCTCATGCCGTTGGTGTCCGGGGTGGAACTGTAGCCTGTCATCCCCACATAGCCAATCACCTGTCCCGCCTCCACCACCGCCCCTTGGGTGACCCCGGTGGCGAAGGGATGCCCCTTGCGGAGATGGGCATAGTACCAGTACCGCTTGCCGTCGTGGGAGCGGATACCCACGCGCCAGCCCCCGTACTGGTTCCAGCCGGCGGCCTCCACCACGCCCCCCTCCACCGCCACCACCGGGGTCCCCACCGGAGCCATCAGGTCGTTGCCCAGGTGTTTCCTCCGGTAGCCGTAGGAGCGCCCGGCTCCAAAGTCATCGTAATGGGAAAATCCATACCCCCTGGCAATGGGACAAAAGGCGGTGAGGCCGTATCCCGCTGTCTGGATGAGGTGCTCCGGGTCGTTGGGGTCCGGCTCCTCCAGCAGGTAGTTTCCCACCATATTTTCCAGCACCGCCCCGTAGGCTTCCCGGTAGTAGTCGTAGTACTGATCCGGCCCTTTGCCCAGGATGGACTTGGGGCTTTTCCCCTGGGAAAGGGCCTTTGCAGTCTCCCGCAGATGGGTATCCCGGTAGCGGGAGAAATCCCCACCGTACCGGGCCCCCAGGCAGGCCAACAGCTCCACCCAGTCCACCGGCTGCACCTGCTCTTCCCCCTGCTCCCGGTGGCTTCGCAGGTCCTCCTCCAGGGCAGCGGAAAGGGCGGCATGGGTGGGGGTGAAGTCCACCCAGCGGATGAAGTCCTTCTTTTGGACCGCCAGGGCCCGAACCACCGCCAGCCCACCCATCACCGCCAGAGCCAGACAGAGGGCCGCCCCCCAGAAGCGCTTCCTTCCCACGCAGCAAAAGAGCATCCCGGCCACCTCCCTAGAAGAAGGTATGCCAGGATGCGGTTTTTCATGCTTGGATTTAACCGCTGGAAAGGAACACCCGCCAGAGGTAGCGTGAGAAAAAACAGCATATCCACCAAAAAATCGTTGTAATTTTTAGTCAAAACGCATCTTGCGCTGGATGGATTTTCCGTCCTATAATATAAGCAGATGCTTAAGCCATAAGCAAGAGACGAAAGCATTGGATAGGAGGGAGGCCAATGACCGAGCGGGAGCGGCAGATTATGGAGCTGCTGCGCCAGGACCCTATGCTCTCCCAGGGGGAGATTGCAAGACGCCTGGGCATCACCCGGTCCTCGGTGGGGGTCCATCTGGCGAACTTGGGTAAAAAAGGCCATATCCTGGGGAAAGGCTATGTCCTTTCCGAGCAGGAGGAGCGGTACATTGTAGGGGTGGGGGCAGCAAATATCGACCTGATGGGCCGCAGCCGTGCCCCTTTGGTGATGGAGGATTCCAACCCCGGCTTTATTGGTATGTCGGTGGGGGGCGTGACCCATAATATTTGTGAGAACGCCGCCCGGATGGGCGCCCTGGTGAAGCTCATCACCGCCGTGGGGGACGACGTCTACGGAGAAAAGATTCGCCGGGAGTGCCAGGCGGCAGGAATTGATACCGCCGGCTTCCTAGTGGCGGAGGGGGATAGCTCCTCCATCTACCTTTCCCTTCACGACCACAATGGAGAAATGGCGGTAGCCATGTCCGATATGCGGGTGCTGCAAAAGCTCTCAGTGGAGTTTCTAAAGGGCAAAAACAGCGTTCTGCGGGGAGCCAGGGCCATTGTGGTGGACTGCGGCCTGCCGGAGGAGATTTTGGGATACATCGCCGCTGCTTACGGTGGGGAAATCCCCGTCTTTGTGGACCCGGTGAGTACCGCCTACGCCAAAAAGCTCCGGGGGCGCCTTCGGGGATTCCACACCGTTAAACCCAATCTGCTGGAGGCGGAAATCCTGGCAGAAATGAAGATCACCACCCAGGAGGAGCTGGCCGAGGCCGCCGGGCGGCTTATCCAGCAGGGGCTCAGCCAGGTGGTGGTGAGCCTGGGGAAGGAAGGGGTCTACTACCAGGACCGGGAGGGACGCTGCCTCTGGGCCCGCGGGGAGCCTATGGAGGTGGTAAACGCCACCGGCGCCGGAGACGCCTTTATGGGGGGGCTGGTTTACGCCCACCTGCAAGGCTGGCCGCCGGAAAAGACCCTGCCCTTCGCGGTGGCCGCCTCCCGGATGGCGATCGCCCACCAGAACACCATCAACCCCAACATCAGCGCCGAAAACATCCTGGCGGTGGTGGAGGGGGAGCATATCGCTGTAAGGGAGCCTGCTCTTTGTTTATAGCGCCTACATAATCCTATAATTTTATTTGAAAAGGAGAAAACTGCTATGAATCTGGAAAAGTATCTGTCTGTTGCCCCTGAAATTGCCGAGGCTGTAAAGGCCGGAAAGCCGGTGGTGGCCCTGGAGTCCACCATTCTTTCCCACGGGATGCCCTACCCGGAGAACTGGGAATTTTCCCACAAGGTGGAGGAGATCATCCGGGGGGAGGGAGCCATCCCCGCCACCACCGCTATTATTGGCGGAAAGCTGAAGGTGGGTCTCACCGCCGATGAGCTGGAGCTGATGTGCAAGGATTCCACCGTGGGCAAGGTGAGCCGCCGGGATGTGGCGGTGTACCTTGCCACCGGCAAGACCGGAGCCACCACCGTCGCCACCACCATGATGCTGGCGGAGATGGCAGGCATCCGGGTGTTTGCCACTGGCGGTATCGGCGGCGTGCACCGGGGCGCAGAGAGCACCTTTGATATCTCCGCCGACCTTCAGGAGCTGGCAAACACCGGTGTGGCCGTGGTCTGTGCCGGGGCCAAGTCCCTGCTGGATATCCCCAAAACCCTGGAATATCTGGAGACCATGGGCGTCCCGGTGCTGGGGATGGACACCAACGACTTCCCCGCCTTCTACTGCCGCAAGAGTGGCTGCAAGGTGGATGTAAACGTCCCCGACGCCGCCACCGCCGCCAAGATTCTGCGGACCAAGTGGGACCTGGGCCTGAAGGGGGGCTTTGTCATCGCCAACCCCATCCCGGCGGAATACGAGCTGGACTACAATGAGATGGAGGCGGTTATTAACCGCGCCCTGGAGGCCGCCAAGGCGGAGGGCATCCACGGCAAGGACACCACCCCCTTCCTGCTGGCCCACATCAAGGACTACACCAAGGGAGTGTCCCTGGCCTCCAACCTCCAGCTGGCCTACAACAACGCCCGGATGGCAGCCAAAATCGCCATTGCATACAGCAAGTTAGGGTAATGAATGGAGGTACTCCATGCCCGCAGTGAATCCTTCAAAGGAAAAACGCGCCGTCGTCCTGGGGGGCGGCGGCGCCAAGGGGGCCTACCAGATTGGCGTTTGGCAGGCCCTGCGGGAGCTTGGGCTGGATTTTCAGGTGGTCACTGGCACCTCGGTGGGCGCCCTCAACGGGGCGCTTATGGCCCAAGGGGAGTTTGAAGCCGCCTACGACCTGTGGTGGAACATGGACAACACCCAAGTGATGGAGGGCATCCCCAGCGCCAGCGACACCCTGGACAGCCGCCTGGCCGTCTACCGGGCTTTTATCCGGGAGATGGTGACAAAGGGCGGTGTGGATATCTCCCCTTTGGAGGAAACCATCCGCAGCATCCTGGATGAGGAAAAGCTGCGCCAAAGCGGGGTGGTATACGGCATCGTCACGGTGGATATGACCACCCTGACCCCGGTGCGGCTCTACCTGCGGGATATGCCCCAGGGGGCTGTGGCGGATTATATGATCGCCTCCGCCTCCTGCTTCCCCGCCTTTAAGCCCCGCACCATCGAAAAATCCCGCTTCATTGACGGGGGCTATTACGACAACCTCCCGGTGGAGATGGCCGCCAAGGCGGGGGTGCCCCTCTCCGAAATCTGGGCGGTAGATGTGGACGGCGTGGGCATCAAGCGGAGCTTTTGCCCGGAGATACCGGTGCACACCGTCCGCAGCTGCTGGGACCTGGGGAACTTCCTGATTTTTGAAAAGGACCAGTGCCGCCGGAACATCCGCCTGGGGTATTGGGACGCTATGAAAACCGCCGGGGCCTGCGACGGCCGGGCCTACGCCTTCCCCGCCGGGGAGGAGGAGCGCCTGCGCCTGCGGTACGGCGCCTCTATGGAGGAGCTGTGCCGCCGTCTGCTGGAGCCTTTGGGGGAAAGGGCCCGCTCCGCGGTGGAGGGGGCCGCCCTGGCCCGGCTGCGGGGAGAGCTGCGCCGCCGCCGGATGAAGAACGATTTGCTTCTGGCTGCCGCCGAAACCGCCGGGGAGCTGCTGGGTCTGGAGCCCACCCGCCGCTACACCATGGAGGAATTTAACGCCGCCCTGGGGGAGCGCATCCAGGTGGAGCGGGGCAAAAACGGGGAGCGGGACCTCACCCCCGATACCCTGCCAAGGGAGGGCGCCGGCCTGGGAGAGGCCCTGGCCGCCCTGGGGAAGGAGCTGGCCCTTCTCACGGTAATGGAAAATCTGGCCCAGCTGCTGGAAGGGGGCGATCCCCTGCTGCGGCCGGAGTTTTTGGCAATCGCCCTGCCCAGGGAGCTGCTGGCCAGCCTTTATCTGCTGATTCTGTGAGGTGCAAAGGATGCTTCTGAAAAATCCTTATCCCATTTGTGAATTTGACACCAGCAGGGAGGCCCTCATCCGCCCCGAAGGCTTCCTGGAGGAACTGTCCCCCTTGCCGCCCCGGTGCGTCATCACCTTTTTCCGGCGGGAGCTTCAGCAGCTGGTGGAGGAAAGGCAGCTTCCGGTCATCGGCCAGCTCCACTCGGAGGTTTTGGACATTCCAATCTACCAATACCGCCGGAAGGATGGGGAGGATATCTGCATTACCATGGCCTTTCTCACCGCCCCTGGGGCGGCCTGCACCATTGAAGAGCTCCACGCCATGGGTTGCCGGGGCTTTGTCATCTGCGGCGCCGCCGGGGCGCTCCAGGGGGGCTCCTCCCTGGGGGAGATCATCCTGCCCACCGCCGCAGTGCGGGACGAAGGAACCTCCTACCACTACCTGCCCCCCAGCCGGGAGGTGGCCTGTCACCCTGGGGCGGTGGAGCACCTCGCCGCCGGGCTGGCGCGGCTGGGCATCCCCTACGCCACCGGCAAAACCTGGACCACCGACGCCATCTACCGGGAAACTCCCCATCTGGTGGAGGCCAGACGGCAGGAGGGCTGCCTTACGGTGGAGATGGAGGCAGCCGCCTTCTTCGCCGTCTCCCAATACCACCGCATCCCCCTGGCGCAGCTGCTTTACGCTGGGGACGACGTAAGCGGCGAAACCTGGGATTCACGCAGCTGGAACAGCCAAAAGAGCATCCGGGCCAATCTTCTCTCCACCGCCATCCAACTGACCGAAGGCTTCCCCATCAAACAAGAAGGAGAATCAACATGTCTGACAAAATGAAAGTGATTCTGGACTGCGACACCGGCTCCGATGACGCCGTTGCCATTATGATGGCTATCCTCTCCCCGAAGATTGACCTGCTGGGGGTAAGTACCGTGGCGGGAAACAAGGAGATAGGCTTCACCACCGACAACACCCTGCGGGTGGTGGATATGCTCCGCAGCAGCACCCCGGTCTACCGGGGCTGTGCCACCTCCATGGTAGCCAAGCTCCTGCCCAACCGCCACGGGGACTACACCGGCATGACCGGCGTCAAGGCGGACAAGCTGGACGAGAAGGGGGAGGTCATCTCCTACCACCACGATTGCCTGCCCATGCCCGCCCCTGTAAGCCGGGAGCAGCCGGAGCACGGCGTTTGGTGGCTTATTGACACCCTGATGAAGTCGGAGGGGGATATTACCCTCATCCCCACCGGCCCCCTCACCAACATCGGCATGGCCCTGCGCCTGGAGCCCCGCATTGCGGAAAAGATCCGGCAAATCATCTTTATGGGGGGCGGCTTCAAGGTCTTTAACGCCACCGCCGCTTCGGAGTTCAACATCTGGGCCGACCCGGAGGCCGCCCAAATCGTCCTCACCAGCGGGGTGAAGACCATCACCATGGTTCCCCTGGACGCCACCCACCAGGCCAATTTCACAAGGGAGGACGAAGCGGAGCTGCGCCAGATTGGCACCCCTCTGGCCATTGCGGTGGCAGACCTGGTGGACGAGCGCATTGTGGCCTACAACGCCTACCAGCCCCAGGACCTCCCGGATTCCGCCCCTATCCATGACGCCCTATGCGTGGCCTACCTCCTTGACCCGGAGGTGCTCACCGACGTCCGCCATATGCGGGTGGATGTGGACATAAGCGGTGGCTTCGCCGATGGACAGACCATCTGCGATACCCGCGCCTACCCCGACCGCCCGGAAAACTGCTATGTGGCCCTGGGCGCCGACCGGCTGCGGTTCTCCCGAATGGTTCTTGATATGATTCGGGATTTCCGGTAAAACAGCCTGCCAAAAAAATTTCCAAAAGTTTGGGCTCCCTTTGCCGTTTCAGGCGGCAGAGGGAGCCCAAACTGTTTGTTGGGGTTGGCAGAATTGCGTGTCCTTTTGCTATGAAAGGATCTGCTGCCTCAGGAAAAGTTGGCCGTTCTTCTTTTTGCTTCTTTTTCTTCTTTTGCAAGAAGAAAAAGAAGTGGGGGCTGGGGTGAAACCCCAGATTGGCAGAGCAGCTTATTTATCCTTATCAAAGGCCTCTCGGAGCTTTTCAAAGAAGCCCTGGCGCTTGTGGTAATTTTTCTCGCTCAGGCTCTGTTCAAACTCCCGGAGTTTCTCCTTCTGGCTGCGGGTGAGGCCCTTTGGCACCTCGATGGACACCCGGACGTACTGGTCCCCCCGGTTCCGGCCGGTGTTGGGGTCCACTACGCCCTTATCCCGCAGGCGGAAGACGGTGCCGTTCTGGGTCCCCTCCGGGACGGTGTACTTCACCTTGCCGTCCACGGTGGGAACGACAATCTCATCCCCCAGCACCGCCTGGGTGTAGGTAAGTGGAATATCGCACCAGATGTTCCGGCCATCCCGCTCGAAGATGGGGTCGGGGCGGACGGTAACTGTCACCTGGAGGTCCCCGGCGGGGCCGCCGTTGGTGCCATGGTCCCCCTCTCCCCGGATGACGAAGGTCTGTCCATCGTCAATGCCGGCGGGGATATTGGCGGTGTATTTGCGGTTGACCCGCACCCGCCCCTTGCCGCCGCACTTCTGGCAGGGGTTTTTAATGAACTTGCCGGTGCCGCCGCAGCGGGTACAGGGCTGGCGCACCTGCATCATCCCCAGAATGCTTTGCTTGCGCACGGTGACATATCCTGTGCCGCCGCAATCGGGGCAGGTTTCCGGATGGCTGCCCTCTGCCGCCCCGCTGCCGGAGCAGGCGGCGCAGCTTTCCAGCCGCTGGTAGGCGACCTCCTTCTGGCAGCCCTTTACCGCCTCCATAAAGGAGAGGGGCAGGGTGACTCCCTGGCTGCCGCCGCGGGTGGGGCCGCTGGGGTTTCGGGTGCGGGTGGAACCGCCGAAGCCGCCGCCTCCAAAGATATCCCCCAGGTCCTCGAAGAGGTCCCCAAAGCCGCCAAAACCGAAGCCGCCACCGCCGTAGCCCCCGGCACCGGCGCCGGCGCCATAGTTGGGGTCCACGCCGGCGTGTCCAAACTGGTCGTAGCGGGCCCGCTTCTCCTTGTCGGAAAGGACCTCGTAGGCCTCACCCACCTCCTTGAAGTGGGCCTCCGCCTCTTTATCGTCCGGGTGCAGGTCCGGGTGGTACTCCTTGGCCAGCTTGCGGTAGGCCTTTTTCAGCTCGTCATCGGTGGCGTTCTTCTGGACCCCCAGCACCTCATAATAATCTCGCTTTTTTTCCGGCAAATCACATCACCTCGTTGTTTTCAGAACCCGTTTCGCATCTGTCCCCCATTATCCGGCGGAAAAATCCTTCGCCGTCTGGCACGTGGCCAGGCACAAAACAGCTTCTCATGTCATGGAGACAGGATAGAGGGCAAAAGGCCCCCTATCCTGCCAATTATCCCGTGGATCAGTTGTTCTCGTCCACATCCCGGTAGTCGGCGTCCACCACCGTGTCGCCGTCGGGAGCGGCTCCGGGGGCCCCTGCCCCCTGCTGCGCCTGGGCAGCGGCCTGCTCCGCCTGGTAGACCTTGGCGGTGGCATCGTAAAGGGCCTTCTGGGCCTCTTCCATCTTTACCTTGATGGCCCCCAGGTCCTCCCCCTTCAGGGTCTCCTTCAAAGCCGCCACCTTGGCCTCCAGCTCCTGCTTTTCCCCGGCGGGGAATTTATCCCCCATGTCGGTCAGGGCCTTTTCCGCCTGGTAAACCATCTGGTCGGCGTTGTTGCGGGTATCGACGGCCTCCCGGCGCTCCTTATCGGCGGAGGCAAACTGCTCCGCCTCCCGAACGGCCTTCTCCACATCGTCCTTGCTCATGTTGGTGGAGGAGGTGATGGTGATGGACTGCTCCCGGCCGGTGCCCAGGTCCTTGGCGGAAACATGGACAATGCCGTTGGCGTCGATATCGAAGGTCACCTCAATCTGGGGGACGCCGCGGGGGGCGGCGGGGATGCCGGTGAGCTGGAAGTTCCCCAGGAGCTTATTATCCGCCGCCATCTCCCGTTCGCCCTGAAGGACCTTGATTTCCACCGAGGTCTGACCATCGGCGGCAGTGGAATAAATCTTGCTCTTTTTGGCGGGGATAATGGTGTTGCGCTCGATGACCCGGTCGGTGAGGTTGCCCAGGGTCTCCACGCCCAGGGAGAGGGGGGTGACGTCCAGGAGCAGCAGGCCCTTGGTTTCCCCGGCCAGGACGCTGCCCTGGATGGAGGCCCCCAGCGCTACGCACTCATCGGGGTTGATGCCCTTGGAGGGTTCCTTGCCCATGAAGCTCTTGACCGCTTCCTGGACGGCGGGGATGCGGGTGGATCCGCCCACCAGCAGCACCTTCTGGATATCCGAGGGGGAGAGTCCGGCGTCGGAGAGGGCCTGACGCACCGGAGCCATGGTCTTTTCCACCAGGTCGGCGGTAAGCTCATTGAACTTGGCGCGGGTGATGGTCATATCCAGGTGCTTGGGGCCGGTGGCGTCGGCGGTGATGTAGGGGAGGTTCACCTGGGTGGTGGTCATGCCGGAAAGCTCGATTTTCGCCTTTTCCGCCGCCTCGATAAGCCGCTGGTGGGCCATCTTGTCCTGGCGCAGGTCGATGCCGTTTGCCTTGCGGAACTCCTCCACCAGGTAATTCACCAGGCGCTCGTCGAAGTCGTCGCCACCCAGGTGGTTGTTACCAGCGGTGGCCTTTACCTCCTGGACGCCATCCCCCATTTCGATGATAGAGACGTCAAAGGTACCGCCTCCCAGGTCGTAGACCATAATGAGCTGATCGGCGTCCTTCCCCAGGCCGTAGGCCAAAGCGGCGGCGGTAGGCTCATTGATGATGCGCTTCACTTCCAAACCGGCGATGCGGCCGGCGTCCTTGGTGGCCTGGCGCTGAGCATCGGTGAAGTAGGCGGGAACGGTGATGACTGCCTCGCTCACCGGCTCGCCCAAATAGGCCTCGGCATCGTTCTTCATCTTCTGGAGTATCATGGCGGAGATCTCCTGGGGGGTGTAGCTCTTTCCCTCCACTGTCACCCGGTGGTCGGTGCCCATCTGGCGCTTGATGGAGCTGATGGTGCGCTCCGGGTTGGTGACAGCCTGGCGCTTGGCGACTTTACCCACCAGGCGCTCGCCGCCATCCTTAAAGGCCACCACCGAGGGGGTGGTGCGGTCCCCTTCCGGGTTGGGGATGACGACGGCTTCGCCGCCCTCCATTACAGCCACGCAGCTGTTGGTTGTACCCAGGTCGATGCCAATAATCTTGCTCATATCTCTTTACCTCCGTTATATCATGTTACTCACAATTTATATCGAGTTTTGTTCTAGTTTGCTGCCTGCACCATGGCGTAGCGCAAAATCTTGCTGCCCACCCGGTAGCCCTTTTGGAGCACCTGGGCCACGGTATTTTTAGGGAGCGCTTCGTCCTCAATGTGCATGACGGCGTTGTGGACCTCCGGGTCGAAGGGGACGCCGGCTTCGGCAATTTCCTCCACCCCCAGGGAGGTCATCACCTCCCACAGCCCCTTGTGGATAAGCTCCACTCCTTTTTTGTACTCCTCATCGGAGCAGGGACTTTCCAGGGCGCGCTGGAGGTTATCCAGCACCGGCAGGAAGCTCCTCAGCGTCTCCGCCTTGGCGTCCCCATAGGTGCTTTCCTTCTCCTTAGCGGTGCGGTTGCGGAAGTTCCCAAACTCCGCCATCAGCCGCAGATACCGATCCTCCAGCTCCTTCTTTTCCTCCTGGAGCTGTTCCAGCTGGCTGGGCTCCTGGGGAGTCTCCTCCTCTGGAAGGACCTCCTCCGGGATGGGGGCCTCGCCTACCGGTTCCTCCTCCAACGGAAGCTCCTGGTTTTTCCTCTCCTTGTCGCTTGCTGCCAAGTCTATATCCTCCGTTCTTCACGGGAGCCTTTGCCTCCCGCGTCATTTTCGTTTTTCTGTCCGGCAAAATCTCCATAGACCTTGCTACTTTTGCTCCTCCAGGGTGGATTCCAGGAGCCTCCCCAGGGTTTTGGAAAAATACTCCAGATGGGGAATCAGCCGGGCGTAGTCCATGCGGATGGGGCCGATGAGCCCCATGGCGCCGGTGTTATCCGCGCCGATGCGGTAGCGGCTGACGATTACCGAAGAATCTGCAAAGACACTGTTGGGGTTTTCCTGCCCCACAAAGACCCGGATACCGTCCTCGTCCCGGCCAATCAGCTCCATCACCGCTTCGCGGGAGTTGATGACCCGGAAGAGCTGGTTTGCCACCTGGCGCAGGTCCTCATACTCCAGAAGATTGCTGGTCCCGCTTCGGTAAATCTGTCCGTCGCTGCACTCCCGGCAGAGGTCGTAGATGGCGGAAAGGAGGGGGGCAAAGATGTCCACATACTCCTCTCCCAAGGTGAAGGCCACCGAGCCCAGGTATTTCTTTGTGATTTCGTTGATGCTCCGCCCCGCCAGGTGTCCATTGGCGAAGTTCTGGAAGAACTCCACAACCTTGGGGGTCAGGAGGAAATCCACCCGGCAGACCTTGTTCTTCACCATGCCGTTACTGGCGATGAGAAGGATAACCACCGTGCGGCTGGTGGCGGGGATCAGCTCAATTTTGCGCACCTTGGCGCTCTCTTTGGTGAGGGCGGTGGAGATGACCGCGCAGCCGGTGTGCTCCGCCAGGGTCCTGGCGGCGTCCTCCAGCAGCCGGTCCGGGTCCGGGTTGCGGAGGTTGAAAAGAGCCTCAATCTCCTGCTTTTCCTTCGGGGTGAGGGGTTTCTTCCGCATCAGCTCATCCAGGTAAAGGCGGTAGCCCAGGTGGGAGGGGACCCTTCCGGCGGAGGTGTGGGGCTGTTCCAACAGGCCCAGCTCAAAGAGCACCGCCATTTCGTTGCGCACGGTGGCGGAGGAGACCTCCCCATCCAGGAGGCTGGCTACCAGCTTGGAGCCCACCGGCTCCCCGGTGGCGATGTAGGTTTCTACAATGGCGGAAAGGATCCGCAGCTTCCGGTTATCCAGCTCCATTGCCGTTCCGCCCCCCTGTTTTGGAATTTAGCACTCACGCCATTTGAGTGCTAACAACTATTATTGTACTTCTTTTTTCCCGGAAGTCAAGGCCTTTTACAAATAATTTACAAATTTATTGACACTCCTACAGGCCAAGTGCCAGGCGCTCCTATTTTTCCTCTTTTCCCCTTGATTATTACCCCGTTTCCCTGTAAACTGGTAGGGTCACACCTATTTTAATCCATAAGGAAGGACATCGCCGTCTATGCTGAAAAAATACTGGTATCTATTCGCTGTCTCCATGCTTCCCATTGTGGAGCTGCGGGGAGGCGTTCCCATTGGGGTGGGGATGGGGTTCCCCTTCTGGCAGGTCTATCTTGTCTGTGTGCTGGGAAACCTTTTGCCGGTGCCCTTTCTCCTGCTTTTTGGGCAAAGGCTTCTGGTCTGGCTGGCGGACTGGCCCTATGTAGGGTCCTTCTTCCAGCGGATCATAAACAAGGCGGACAAGGCTGCCCATAGCTTTGGAAAATACGAGTTCATCGGCCTGTGGGGCTTTGTGGCTATCCCCTTCCCCGGCACCGGGGCCTGGACCGGCTCGGTGGCCGCCACCTTCCTGCGGATGCCCTTCCCCAGGGCGCTCTTGGCCATCACCCTGGGGGTGCTCACCAGCGGCCTCATTATGGGGGTAGCCAGCTACGGCATTCTGGAGGCAATCGGCATTTTTCTGTAGCCGACCTCTTTGCGCAGGCTTGGGAGTGGCCAAACCACGCAGATTTTTCTATTAAATTTGCTGTGTTATTGAACCCTTTTATCATTCTTCTTTTTGCTTCTTTTTCTTCTTTTGCAAGAAGAAAAAGAAGGCGGAGATGGCGGCAGCCCAGATTAGCATAAAAAGCGTGTTTGGCCATTCCCTGCAGGCTTTTAGAGCTTGACTTCCAAACTTCGCGGTTTTATACTTATATTTAAATCTACCGAATGATGGGAAGTGTGTTTGCGATGAAGCATGAACTGGTACAGGCCAGAAACGCCACCGGAATGCGCCTGCGGGGGCAAAACAGCATGCTGTGCGGCTATTACCGCGGGTTTGCCATGGTGACCAATCTCAATTCCAAGGCCCGGTGCTACGATGTGGTGGTGTGGGCCACCCGTTCCGGGGCGGATATGAGCCAGGAGGCCAATCAGTGGCTGGCGGACTACGCCGCACAGCACCCCTTCTGCACCGGGGGCAGCTACAACGGCCAGCTGCTGGTGGCCCAAATCGTCATTGATAAAAAACGGGATATCACCGCCCAGTCCCTTCTGACCTTCTATAACGATGTGGTGGGGTGGCTGGCCGCCAACGGCATGGCCTCCTGCTGCGAAAGCTGTGGCGCGCCGGATGCCGCCCTCTTTGATATGGGCGGCAAGCTCCACGCCATCTGTCCCCGGTGCCTGGAGCAGATGAGCCAGGCTGCCCGCGCGGAGCAGAAGGCCGTTCCCGGCAACCTTCCGGCGGGAATCGCGGGGGCCATCCTCTTCTCCCTGGCGGGGGTAGCCCTGTGGGTGCTGGTGAACCGCCTGGGATACATCGCCGCCATCTGCGGCCTGGTCCTCATGGTCTGCGCCTTCAAGGGCTACGAAAAATTCAGCGGCAAGCTGGACACCCCCGGCATTATCATCTGTATTATTGTGGCGGTGTGTATGGGGCTGGTAAGCCAATACGTCTGTATTGGGCTGGATATTTACGAGGTCTTTGGGGAGTACGGCGTAGGGCTGCTGGATTGTATGCGGGCGGTGCCTGGTTTCCTCTTTGACCCGGAACTGAATCTCCTTTCCGATTACCTGCCGGACCTGTTGATGGGCTACGCCTTCATGGTCCTGGGGAGCTTCTCCTTTGTGCGAAACGCACTGGCCGCCCAAAAGCATGGCGGATTTCTCATTGAAAAGCTGGCAGAGCGCCCCGGCGGAACCAATACCGCCAACGTCTACACCACCAACACCTACAAATAAATTTGCAAACCATAACCCCCCGCCCTCCGGTCTGCACCGGCTGGCGGGGGGTTATTTGGGTGAGGTTTAGAAGATTTCCGCGGGGAATTTTATTGCAGGTTCACTTGATTATATCCAGTATCGCCTCCGCTGCTCCGCAGGCGGTTTTCAGGATGTTCACCGGGTTAATGCACTCCTCGTACTCCAGGGGATTGACCATAAAGCCCACCTCCAGCAGCACCGCCGGGTTGGCGGTCTGGCGGGTGACATAGTACCGGGCCTGCTCCGGCTCGGTGCCCGGACGGCCCAGCATCCCCGGCAGGCGGTCCATCAGGGCCTGGGCGAAGGGCTGGGAAATATCTTCAAAGTAATAGCACTCCATGCGGCGGGCCTGGTTCATGTTGCCGGTGAGGACGCCGCTGTTGTGGTGGACGGAAAGAAAGATATCCGGCCGGACCTCGGTGGCGGCATCCACCCGCTGGTAGAGGGAGATTTGGCTGTCATCGGCGCGGGTGAGGCTCACCGAGGCCCCCAGCTGCTCCAGACGATACTTCAGCGCCTGGGTCACCGCCAAGTTCAGCTGAGCTTCGGCGGGGCCGCTCTCTCCCGCCACCCCCATGGCCCCTGGGTCGCTACCGCCGTGGCCGGCGTCCAGCATCACCGACACGCCGGAAAGGGGCTTCCCGAAGGTATCGCCGCGCTTAGGGGCAGGCTTCAGGTAGAGCATGGTTTTCCCATCCTGGTAGTAGAGATCATATCCCCACAGCTCCCCTGCCGGCTCCAGGCGCAGGGTGATGCGGGTCCCTGCCTCTGTCTCTTCGGCGGAAGCGGTGCGGATGAAGCCGTTGGTCAACCGGGTCAGCTCCCCGGCAGTGGTCTCCCGGCAGTCCAGGACCAGGGAATCTTCGGTGCGGGTGGTGGTGATAGCGGGGGTCCCCTCCCCCAGGGTGATGGTAAGGCTGCCATCCTCTCCCAGGCCGGTGGATACCTCTTCTATCTCCATGGAGAGCTTCGGGGCTCCCTCCAGCACCTGGACCATCGGCCCCATGGTGGGGGTACCTGCCAGGATATAGCCGCCTCCCCGCAGCTTGTAGGCCAGGGTGATAACCCCGCTGCGGCTGGTGCGCACCGTCTCCTCCACATAGGCTCTGGCCCCCGGCTTCAGGGTGCCGGTGATGCTCTCGTCATCATCCGGGTTGGTGAGAACGGCGGAAAGCTGGGCGGTATTCTCCACCGCCAGGGGGACATTGCGCCCCGCTACATAAACCTCCCCCTGGGACTGGTAGGTGGTGCTTTTCCCTCCGTAGGTGAGCAGGTAGGTCACCGAGCCGATCTTTGCGGTGCGGTTGGGGTCGTAATCCTCCGGGGAGAGGGTCAGGGTCCCCCAAAAGGCCGCCGGTGTTCCGTCGCTGGAGGCGTTGGCCTGGACGAGGGGGATGCTCCGCTCCCCCAGGGTGGCGGTGATGGTAGCCCCGGCGGGCCCCATGCAGGAGAGGGTAAGCTCCCCATCGGAATCCACCCCGCAGCTGTACCGGGGGAAGATGGTCCCCTCCTGGATGCCGCTGATAGGGGAGGCGGTTCCGCTGGGGGTATACCGGGTGATGGTGACCGAAGCGCTCCGCTCCCCCTGGCGGAGGGTGAAGGTGTTCTTCCCCTGCTCCAGCTTTTTATAGACTCCCCAGCTGCCCCCGGAGGCTGTCCGCTCCACCTCTTCGCCGTCCAGGGTTAGGGGCTGCTCCGGGTCGGAGGTGCCCATCAGGAAAACCGAGCCATCGGTGACCGAAACATCCCCGGCCGGATAGGAGATAGCCAGCTCCCTGGGCAGGGAAAAGAAAAGCTCCGGGGCCTGGCCCTTGGGGCTTTCC
The DNA here is from genome assembly GCA_013316495.1 of Angelakisella sp. Classification (GTDB taxonomy): domain Bacteria; phylum Bacillota; class Clostridia; order Oscillospirales; family Ruminococcaceae; genus Angelakisella. The sequence goes on along the minus strand of WSMP01000010.1, from coordinate 7,963 downwards.
AGCAGGCTTATCAGCTCCTCCGCCCGCTGACTGTCCGCCCACAGGCTACTGTAATGCTCCAGCATCACACCGGAAACCTGCTCCGACATAGAGGTGAGGAGCAGGCGCAGCTCCTCCTCCCCCTCCCCTTGCCCGGCGGGCTGCGCCGCTATAAGGCGAGCGGTTCCCGTTGTGGCCTCGCCCCACTGGTGCAGCAAGGAGGCAAAGCGCCCCTCTCCGGTCACCGGAGCGGTGATTTGAGGAACCACCACACCCAGCAGTCCCTCCCCAGTGAGCTGGGAAACCAGCTGGGGGGTGATGGCGCTCTCCCCGCTGCCATCAAAGACGAGGCCCAGGGGAAGCCCAGGGGAATCCTTTTTCAGCTGGGTCCGGATGGCGGCAAGGAGCGCTTGGGCGGTTCCTTCTGGTGCCTTATCCAGGCCGGTAAACAGCACCGCCCCCAGGGGGTACTTTTTGCCCAGCTCGGCGGTGGAGGCGGCCAGCAGCTCCACCGTTTCCTCTTGGGTCAGGTCCAGGGCGCGTCCATCCGGCCCTTGGGCCAGGTCCACCAAGGCGTAAACCTGCACCCGCTTTTCCAGCCCCGTGGTACAAAGGTAGTCCAGGGGGTCAAAGGCGCCCAAACCGCCCCCCGCCCCGGAGAGGGAGGGGTGAAAATCGAAGTATTTGCTCTTATAAAAGGCGGAGCCATCGGCCCGCGCCTGGAAAAAGACGGTATTGAACCGGGCCTGCTCCGCCAGGGCCAGCATCTCCTCCAGCCGGGTCTTCAGCTCCTCCTCCGAAAGGCCGGAGGCCGAGGGAAAATCCGCGCCGTTTCCAGTAGTCACTGAAAAGCCGGAAACATCCCCCAAAAAGCCGATGGAGCTAAGCAACTCCTGGCGGCGGCTCTCCTGGCGGCTGCCTGCCAGCCACAGCACCAAAGCGCAGCTGAAAGCTGCCAGCAGCAGAAGGGGAAGAAAGATTTGGAAAAATCGTTTTACATATCTCATGTCGTTATTGTACCTCGAAAAAAGGGGGCCTTAGCCTCCTCCAGAAATTGGCGGGAAGCGGCTCACAGTTCAAAATCCGACTGCTCATACTTTGGCAGCACCGGCTGCCGGGAAGGGACACGCAAAAGGGGATCGTACCGAAATTTCCGGCAGGAGAAGTAGGGAGCTGTCACCCCCTGGTGAGGACAAAGGATCATCCGTCCGTCGGTGCTCTCCCGCCCGTGGCCGCAGTACCGGCAGGCAGGCTCTATCCGGCTGCCGAAAAGGGGCCGCTTTCCAAACATCTTTGTCGCCTCCCTAAAGGTCTAAAGCATTCTGTCTTCTATTATAGACCATCCGGCTGGTTCCTTCAAGGGTTGAAAGACGCCCGCCAATGTGGTATGATAAAATTGCTGTTTGGCAGAATATCACCTGCCGGCCGCCCCATTTCGCGGCTGTGGACAGGCCCCCAGCAGGTCCTATCAACCAATAAAAGGAGCAGTATATGAAGAACTTGTACACGGCACTTGTTCCCTGACCGGGAGGTCTGGGATAGAAGCGCCCGCCTCCCTGTATAAATATTAAATTTTATACCTGGAGGAAACTATCTTTGAAGCGAGAAAGCAAAAAACGTTCCCTTGAGAAGGGCTATTACAAAAGAAATCCTTGCAAGGAGGTTTTTACCTGCAAGGTATGCGGCCGGCTGGTAACCCCGGAGGGAGCTGGCAGCGGCCACCGGAACCACTGTCCCAACTGCCTGACCAGCCTGCACCTGGACCTGGAGCCAGGGGACCGGGCGGCGGATTGTGGCGGAATCATGGAGCCAGTGGCGGCGTGGGTGCGCAAGGGCGGCGAGTGGGCCCTTATCCACCGGTGCCGCCGGTGCGGGGCCCTCAGCTCCAATCGGGTGGCGGCGGACGACAACCCTCTGAAGCTCCTGTCCATCGCCCTGGGGCCGCTGGCCGCCCCTCCCTTCCCAGTGGAGCGCATCCAGGAGATGGCCCGGCTTATGGGAGGCAGCGGCAGTCTGGAATAGGCGGCCGCTCTCCCCTCTTTCTCAAAAGACAAAACCAACCTCTTTGCAGATAATTTTCTGTATAGAGGTTGGTTTTATTTAACAGCAAAAGCTGTCCTTAATCTCTGTAGCCGAGAAGTTTTCCCAGGTTTTCCTTGTAATAGTTATAAATATTTTGTACGCGCACCCAAATCTGGTCATCGAAATAGACGTCACTCCGCTGACTAACCATACTCTCTACATGTCGGCGAAGGTCCGAGTAAAACAACGGGCTGACATCATAGCAAGCATATTGTTCATCCTCATAAATTTTGTACGGCTCCATTTCCTCAAAGGTCATAAGCCGACCACGGATGAAAGCACAGTCCTGTGCGGCTGTAATTTTACTTTTTTCGTATGTTAGAACATAAATCAACGGTATACCCACACCGCGGTCAATATCACCCTTGTGCTGCGGAATATAAGCACTTAGCACCAGTGCCTGCTCCGTATTGGAAGAGCCGATTATCTTACCATAGCCGTCTATTGTCCGGCGATGCAGGCCGGTAAGCTGCAATTGCATATCCATCGGTACAGAAGTGTCAAAAACGGGAGTTTGCTCGCTGTCTATTACGGTCAATTCCATCGGAGATACAGAGGGAATAATCGTTACGCCCGCTTGCTTCAACAGCTTCTGGCACAGGGCCAAATACTCCATAGATAATTTGTTTCGCTCGGTGGGGTTGGTGGAATAGCCTTCAAAGTAGGGCCGCAATTCTTCCATAATTTCCGCCACAAGATTTGCGTCCGCCTCAACGGGCGCAACCGGAGTTGGGTATTGAACGGGGGGTGATGTCGGGTTCTGCAAAATCAACCGTGCACATCCAATCCTGTCCAAAAACAAAATGATTGTTTGTTAGGATAAAATAGTACCAATCATTGCCCACCAGCGGCGTTTCCAGCAGTGCAATATCGTAGGCTTCCGAAAGGTCAATGGTCATTGTGCCACTTGAATGGGCCGGTATACTTGTATTGCTAAAAGCGACCTTCTTCTCCGCAAGTGGTTTTATTTCTTCGCTGGCAGTCCATTGCATCAGCTTTAGCGCAGATTGGAAATGAAGTTCTTTGTCAGACTTATTTTCAACCTGGACTGACACAACTCCATTCCCCTCATAAACAGCAGAAATCGCCAAATCGTCTCCGGACAACGAAGAAAACAGGCCGGCTGCAAAAGCAGTTGTGCTCAAACAGCATATTAGCACAGCCGCCATAATCATTGCCATTTTAAAAGAAGGGAAAGGCTTCTTGCCATCCAGGTGAACACCTGTTTTTTTCTCAAAAATATCTTTTATATTTTGTAAGTTTGTTTTATTAAAAGAATCCATATTAGCCTCCTCAATTTAGTTAGGAAGAGCTTCACGTAGTTTTAGTTTTGTTTGGTACAGACGATTATCTACTTGCTTTACATTCATATCCAAGGCAAGCGCAATTTCCTTTGGCTTTTGCTCGTAGTAATAGCGGCGGATCAGGATTTCCCGTTCCGGCTCGCCCAAGGCATTTATTGCAGCGATTAAAGCGCACCTTGTTTCTTCTTTCAAAATATCGTCAACAATACCAAGATGATCCATAAAGCCTATATCCTCAAGGGGGACTGTATCTCTTTTTGCAATTTCACGATATCGATTGATGGCCTGTGTTCTTGCAATAATAGATAGCCAAGTTTTTAATTTTCCCCGCCTCGGATCGAATTTGTCTGGATGTTCCCACAAATAAATAAACGTATCCGCTACACACTCTTCAATATCTTGCGTGGAGCCAATACTGCTAATTATATTATCCTAGATGTAATTATCGACAGAGAGTGCAGCATGGCGCGGGTTAAACATATTTCACATAGTTCAAAGCAAAACTTTGATAACATTTCTCCGCTAAAGTATGATTTGGATTTCTTCATCCCAAAGCTCAACAATTTAGGCATTGATTTGACCTCGTTTTATATTAACAAAGACTCAATTCACTTTAGCTACGAAGATGGAATGCCTGCTGGAGTTTGCAACACCCAGTCAGGAGAAATTAAATTGTTTTCAGAGTAAAGCTGATGGAATATTTCGAAAACTGCACTTACGACACCTTTATTGCAGATACGAAGCTGGTGGCGGCCTGCGAAACTGCATCATCCACGATCATGAAAGTATAAACCTCCGGTTTATTTGGGAGATCATCACCGAAGACATCCTGGAACTGCAAGAGAAAACAAACGCCCCCTGATGTAGGAAAATAGGAGTACTACATCAGGGGGTAATTATATGGAGAAACGGAAATGGGCAAATAGCAATACAGACTTGACGCAGATGCCGGACTGGGCGGCTGATTCAGAAGCAGCAAAAGCATTGCAGGCAGACCTGTGGTTACCGGCGGATGTGGCTGGAGAAACAGGGAATCCACTATAATCCAAAACAGCGCTGCAAATTATGAAGAAATATGACCTATAGCAGAAATCCGCTGTCGCAAAAGTGGAACTTCCTCCCCCAACTCGATTGGTAATTCCTGTAACCGAAAGAACCCTCCAAAGCGCTTGAAAAGCAAAAACCAGGCGAAATTGTAAAAACGATTATAAAGCGAAGGGCCAGGCGCAAAAATATTGCACCTGGCCCTTCGCTGTCTCAAAATTTTTCTTTGCCTTTTGCAAAGGGCTCCATCATTATGGCAAAATCGAATAGAACCAAAAGTCAATAAACAAGGAGGTGAAAAATGACATACGGATATGCTCGTGTCTCCAGCCTGGAACAGAATGAGGAGCGCCAACTGATTGCACTGAAGAAAGCCGGGGTGCGGCGAAAAACGCTCTATGTTGACAAACAGTCCGGCAAAGATTTTCAAAGACCTCAGTACCAACGGATGCTGCAGCGGCTGAAAAAAGACGACCTGCTCTGTGTTAAGAGCATTGACCGTCTGGGGAGGAACTACGGGGAGATATTGGGGCAGTGGCGGCTGTTGACCAAGGAAAAGGGGGTGGACATTCTGGTGCTGGATATGCCCCTGCTGGACACACGCAACGGTAAGGATTTGATGGGGACCTTCCTCAGCGATATCGTACTGCAAGTTCTGTCCTTTGTGGCAGAGAACGAGCGGGAGAGTATCCGCCAGCGGCAGTCGGAGGGCATCGAGGCGGCAAAGGAACGGGGGGTCCAGTTTGGGCGGCCGGTGGTGCCCGCGCCGGAGGATTTCCCCGCCATCATATCGGAGTGGGAAAGCGGCCAGCTGCCCTTCGCCGAAGCGCTGGCCCAAACCGGCCTTTCCCGCGGGACCTTCTACCGGCGCTTGCGGGAGTACCGGACGGTGGCAGGACCATCTGGACAATAAAAAACACTACCAAAAGGTATACCTTTTGATAGTGCTGAAACGGCAGCTTTAATTTGTGCATATTCCATCCCGGAAGTGCTTTCACTCCTACATATTCGGTCAATCTTCCGGAAACTAAAGCGCTCCGGAAAAAAATTTCCCCACTATCAAAAGGTATACTTTTTGGAACAAGCGGCAGAAGCATGGAGGCAAAGGATATGCTAGTTTTAACCAGAAAGCTGGGGGAGTTTCTCGTCCTAAACGACAATATTTTCATCAGCGTTTTCGAGGGCGGCAACGGCGACCAGGTGAAGATCGCCATCGAGGCCCCGGAGGATGTGAAGATTGCCCGCAGCGAAATGCTTGCGGACTGCCAGGAGGTCCAGCGGAAGCTGGAGGCCATCCGCTCCAAGAAAATCGGCAAGCGGACCAAAAAGACCCGCAAAGAGATGGAGCGGTTGGGTATCCCCCAGGAGGCGGACCCCGCTCCCAGCCTGTAAGCCCGCGGGAGGGACCCGCAACAAATTTGTTTTCATCCCTGTCCGCCGCAGTGCGCGCAGCGGCAGGCAGGGCTTGAAAAATATTATTTTAGAACAGCCGGAGGTCTGACAGGACCAGATAAAGGACGCTGGTACTAGACACCGGTTGGATGGAGGTATTACAATGGGAATGGTCGTAAGAACTAACACAATGGCACTGAACGCTTACCGTCAGCTGGGCATGAACAATGCCGCTGTCACCAAGTCTCTGGAGAAGCTGTCCTCTGGCTTCCGCATCAACCGTGCCGGTGATGACGCTGCCGGTCTGGCCATCAGCGAGAAGATGAAGGCCCAGATCACCGGTCTGGAGACCGCTTCCTCCAACGCCCAGGACGGCATCAGCCTCATCCAGACCGCCGAGGGCAACCTCACCGAGGTCCACTCCATGCTGAACCGTATGGTGGAGTTGGCCACCAAGTCCGCCAACGGCACCTACACCCAGACCGAGCGTGACGCCCTCCAGGCCGAGGTCGATCAGCTGCTGGACGAGATCGACAGAATCTCCCAGTCCGCCAACTTCAACGGCGCCAAGCTGCTGGATGGCACCATGGGCCTGAACAAGGAGGCCTTCACCATCGGCGACACCGGCGCTGTTGCCGGCAAGGCCGGTACTGACCTCACCAACAAGCTGACCCTGCCCAACGATGGCTCCGCTGCCGCCGGCAACGTTGCTTTCCATCTGGGCGGCGCCAGTGTTGCCCAAGTCAACCCCTCCTTCAGCATCGACGTGGCCGACCTGAAGCTGACCTCTAAGGCCGATAACAAGGACGCCACCATCGGAGTGGGCGGCGCGACATTCACCCTTACTTTTGCGAACGCAGGCGACAGCTTGAGTGGTTCTGACCTGGCTGACGCCATCGTCGCCGCCGGTACTGCCGGTAACGACACCAACTATGCCGGTCTTGGCCTTGCCGCTACCGATAAGGTGGTGGATGTGGGCGGCGCTGTCTTTAAGGTGACTTCTGACGGCACCAAGGTGAACTTTGAGTATCTGGCCCAGAAGACCGGCGCCGACGCCGAAGCCACTGTGGACACGGTCATTGACACCACCAAGGCGGCTACTATTAATGCTGCCATCGGTTCCGCTGTCACTGTGACTGCCGCTGCCGCTGACTTTGACCAGACCGGTGCTGTTCACCACAACACCATCAACGTCACCCAGGCTGTTGGCAAGGTGGACGGCGCCCGCGCCGGTATGGACATCACCCTCACCGCTGACGTTGTCAAGCCCGGTCAGACCCTGACCATCGACGACAAGACCTTCACCTTTGTGGAGTGGGACGGCAAGTCCGCCCTGGGCGAGAATGAGATCGGCATCAACAAGGCCTATGACCTGACCACCACTGCTGGCCAGAACAGCGCCATTGACGATGTGGTGAACCAGCTTTCCCACAAGGAGACCACCAACTTCGTCATCGAGGCCAAGAACGCCACCACCATCCACATCGGCCAGAAGGTGGGCAACAGCGAGGTCTACGACACCGAGGCGAAGCTGAAGGCTGTCGTTTCCGCCGCTACCGCCAGCACCGGCGCCGGCACCGAACTCACCGTCAACGCCGGCAAGATCAACGCCGGGGATTCCATCCGCGTCGGTGACAAGACCTACACCTTCGGCGACGGAGACGGCAAGATCGCCCTGGGCACCAACGGCGCCGACGCCATCGCCAACCTGACCAAGGCCCTGGAGGCCGACGGCTACACCGTCACCCCCAACGGCAGCAAGCTGGTTATCTCCGGCACCACCGGCCAGCCCGCTCCCGCCATCACCGGCGGCGGCCTGACCCTCCAGATCGGTGACACCGCCGACGACTACAACAAGATGACCGTTGCCGTCGCCAACATGAGCGCCAAGGGCCTGGGCCTGGACAACCTGAAGATCACCAGCGAGACCCTGGCCAGCAGCGCCATCGATACCGTCAAGAACGCCATCAACACCGTTTCCAGCCAGCGTGCCAACCTGGGTGCCCTCCAGAACCGTCTGGAGCACACCATCAACAACCTGGACGTTGCGGTTGAGAACCTGTCCGCCGCCAACAGCCGTATCCGTGACACCGATATGGCCAAGGAAATGATGAACTACACCAAGATGAACGTACTGGTGCAGTCCGCCCAGGCCATGCTGG